>JANNFJ010000755.1:0-6500 GCA_031379725.1 Calothrix sp. OTE_75_metabat_31 | reverse complement strand
TAATTTTTTTCTTATATAAAAATTTATTTTTCTTTTTGTTGAGCTTGCTGCTCTTTTTATACCCCCCCCTCCACCCCCCCCCCCACTACCCCCCAAAACTAATGACATGGAACAATAGTAGTCCGTGTCATTAGTTTTGAGGGGTTCAAAAATATTTCGTAGTGCGAGCATCTTGCTCGCTTTAATATAATACGCGAGCAAGATGTAAGCCTGAAGGGCACACTGCGCGAACGCACTACCCATCAAAATTAATGACATGGAACACTAGCGTTGCTGTAGCTTGTGTTTGCCCTTTTCTTCTTAAAATAGCAACCGATAATAATTAATTTTATTCGTGTAGAGAATTAACTAGTGGATTTGGGAAATATAAGTGTATGGCAACAAAAGGCGAAAAATTTGAGTATATAAATGCATGGAGAGGACATATGGATATTAAGTTAGGGTTTGGCTCGATTCCCAAAGCGCAATATATTTATGTGAACCGGGAGGGCGATACTTGTTGGTATTCGCTTTCGGAAGATGAGAAAACTATACCGATTCATGAAAAGGCGTTAACTGGGGTAATTACTGGGATTGAATGTAATAAAAGTTTTGAGACAAAATTTGGGATAGCCAATAAAACCGATTTATCGATTTTGGCAGATAAACCCTATATTATTCGTTCTGGAAGGGAATCATATTTCTCGAAGAGTTTGCTGCTGTCGTTGGATGTATTGAGTGTTGAACAGCTTCAGAATCCGCTGACAATTGCAGTTTACCCTGGAGAGAAAACAATCGTTTTTTGTAAAATGTACGACCCAGCAACATATCGAGCGATAGATTTTAGTTGGGATGGACATAAGGAAATTGATTTGCAAGCTTTGGAGCAACGAGTTGCGGATAAAATCAGTCAAGTTGCTACAGCTAATCTCGGTTTCAATCAAACATCAACACAAAATAAGGGAGTTGCCGAGTTGCAAAATTCCTCTGTGACAGGTTTGCGATATACCTCCGGTACGCTAGTGCGATCGCAGATGATGGAGAAAATCGACAAGTATTTAAATCAATTAGGTTGGACACCCGACCAAGGACGCAAGTACTTGCAGCAGCACTACGCAAAAACATCGCGTCTGCAATTAACAGATTCGGAATTATTGGATTTTACATTCCGAGTCATTGAAATGGCAGGAGTGCAAAGTGCTTTGTCGATAGATATTGCTTCGTAGAAGGGAGTAAAAGAAATAAACATCTGGTAGAAATTAATTATGCGTTGTCCGAAAGCTTTGGTAGGGGCGCTCATGCTTGCGCCCTTATTTCATTTTTGGAGATGTCTAATAGAAGGGGGAAGTAAATTCAGAATTTCTCCCTCACTCCCCCACCTATTCCCGACTCCCTCAATTCCGGCACAATTTGCGATCGCTATCATGCTGTGGTTCCTGCCAAGAGTAAGCAAAGTGGCTAACTGAGCGAATCCGGGGGGCAAATTGACGTAAAGCTTGCATCTGAATTTCTAAAGGTGGACGACCGCTGACTGATTCTCCCCAATTGCCAGCGATGGCAGGGATTATTTGCGTATTAGATTTTGACATGCTCAAAACACGCTGGGCTTGCTGGGCAATACAAGCGACGTTACCACAATTTGCGTATAACATCGGATGCCATTCCATGCTACTAGGGAATCTATCCCAAGGTTGTAAGCGAGAGTCATACCCTTGCCCAACAACTTGGTTGCCTTCGGGAAAAAAGACAGCACCTGCCGGAATACCCATTTGTTTTGCCGGGAGTGCTGCTAAGGTGACAAAATCGACAATACCCTGCATAGCATGGGCAACAGAAAGCTGCCACAGTTCCCACTGTAATTGAGGTTGACGTGTACCCGGTGGTAAAATCGCCTTTGTGGCCGTAATACTACGACCTTGCCATAACGGTTCGGCTTCTTGGGGAAATAACCTATCGGTATCGTTTACGTCACCCGCACTAACAAACCCTTTACGTAGAAAACGACGTATTAATTCAAACCCTTTGCCATTTTGTGCCCTTCGTAATAAAGCCTTTTGGGTAGCTTCGGTATATAGCCATAAATCGGTAACTTTGGTAGCGATGGAGTCTGTACCAGCTTGACGGGGATACCGCACGTAGTCAAAGAGAATACCATCGGGACGGCGGCGAGCGACTTCCTGTACCATTCGGTAATAGTCGGTTTTGGCTTGGACGTTGTAAGGGTCGATAAAGACTTGGTTGCTGTTCTCGACCACATACAAACTAGTTTGTCCTTTGCCATTGCGGGCGATCGCACTCTCCCGATCTTTCCTTTTTGCGTAGCTATAACCAAAGTTAGCGGTATACATCCACGAATATACTTTTAAACCGCGATCGCGTCCTTTTTTAATTGCAACTGCGAGTAAATCGGCATTTTTTGCTTCTGGTACATTAACTACAGAGGGCCAAACCGTCGGGTTATTCGCTGCGGGTAACAGTACGCGCCCATCGTAAAATGTTTCAACATATACAGCGTTATACCCCCGGCTTGCAATTCGATCCATGATGCGGTCTAAATACCCCGATTGAATATCGCAGGGATATAGCCGCAACCAAATGGCTTGAACTTGCGGCCAGTTGTTTGACCTGCATTCTTTTAAGGTTTGGGCATCTTTTTTTAATAACTTTTGGTAACTAGCCTGTGCTTGCTGGTTGCCTCTAAGTGCTGATAAGCGCAGTTGTTCTTTTTCTTTGATTGCCCCACTTGGTAATTGGCAATAATCGTTAAGTTGGGAGAAAGCAGGTTGTGCCAGAAAGGGAGATAAGCTAATGCTGAAAATAGCAGCAAAAAAGCATCGCCAAAAGAACATTGGTTTGGCAATATTCAAAGGACGGTTTGACATAAATACAAGTAGGGTTAATAAAAATTATCCAATAGATTTAATATGTGAGAGATAATGTGTAATGTTACGCATTGGCGGCTTGAGGGACTATAAAGCCTAAGTATATAGACTCAATACCTTATATTTATGTTGCTGCTAATTATTTAATCAATAGTGGCACGATTTATGCTTCGTTGTCGTGCAAGCAATTACGGGTTTATTGCACGTAAAAATTTGGTTACTTATAACTATACGTACTTTAATTATTAAGTGTAGTTATATATAGAAAAGTGAATTAGGGTATTACGCTTAATAAAAGGGTTTTCGTCATCCGCATAGATTATAGGGGCGCTTCTTGCAGGGTACCCGAACCGCTTGCGGTTCGGATACAGGATTTTTCCCCTCTCCGCAAGCGGGGAGGGGATTAAGGGGTGGGATAAAAAGACTGTGGGGTAAGCGTTTGAGCTTAAGTTGACACCAATGGGTAAACCCGCCCTTACGCAGGACTATTACCTTTAGATTTTATGCTCAACTAAGCACCGCGTTGAAGTGCAGATTCAATTTGTTTAAACTCTTCTTGCAAACGGTCTTGGAGTTTTTGGGGTACTGGACGATTGGGATAGGAACTGTAATGCCCAGCTAGGGAATTAAGGGCAGTTCGCATTGTTGTAAACGAAGTCAAACTAGAAACCGAAGTATTGCGTTGATAACGAGATGAAAAATCATTGATTTTTTGACGCGCTTCGGTTCGTACTGCTGCTTTATTTGGCGCATCATTTGGCAACTCAAGGGCATTTTTAAGGACATTGACCATAGTCAAGGTGTCTTGGCGGTAATCACCTGATAAGCTATCAGCGACGGCGGATGAACAATTCATCAAACCAAAAACTACAACCAAAACTAAGGCGAACACAGGTGACCAATAGCGCTTCATAATCATTTAAATCAAAAAATACCTAAATTACCGTCTATCCTATCCTGGATTGGGATCACTTTTATGGGAAAAGGGGAAAGGAAAGGGGAAGAATAAATCTTTAAAAAGACGCGATATATCGCGTCTCTACATTGTCCTATAAAGGGTATCGCGTTGTTGGTAGGGACGGTTAAGGGATGCGATCGCCCCTACCAAATCCTTTACTTCCATGCAGGTTCCACCGATTGCGCCTGCCATTGTGGTAATGTGTTCCTCCATTAATGTACCGCCGATATCGTTACATCCCCATGTCAAAGCAACGGTTGCACCAGCAAGTCCAAGCTTGACCCAGCTTGGTTGGTGATTGAGTATGTATTTCCCTAAATAGATTCGTGCTACTGCCATTAGTAAAAGTGCGTCTTCTAACACAGGTTGGTCGCGTCCTACGCGACGCTGCAAGGGTTTTGGCGCTTCTTGACCAACAAATGGTAGCAAAATAAACTCAGTGATTCTAGCTGGATAATTGTTGGCGATCGCAGTTTGTTGAAGAATTCGCAATTTTTCTAAATGCCCAATTTGTTGTTCGGGTGTTTCGATATGTCCCGATAGCATGGTGCTGGTAGTGGGTAGACCTAATTTGTGCGCTGTCTGGACAATTTCTAACCAAGTTTCCGTGTCGATTTTCTCCGGGCACAATATTCTTCTGACGCTATCATCCAAAACTTCGGCAGCAGTCCCAGGCATCGAACCAACACCCGCATCACGCAACGCTGTAATAACTTCCACGAACGAAATTCCGTCAAGTCTAGCGATAAATTGCACTTCTTGGGGTGAAAAAGCGTGCAAATGCAGATGGGGAAAATCTTGTTTGATGGTTTCGACAAGCTTGACGTAATAAGCTAAAGATTGATTATTTAACTTAGCTTCAGGGTTTAATCCCCCTTGCATACAAATTTCTGTTGCACCCCGTTGTACTGCATCGGTTGTTTTTTCGCGGATTTGTGCCCAATCAAGCCAATATGCACCATCATCATCGGCATCTCGACGAAACGCGCAGAAACTACAATGCTGTTCGCAAATGTTGGTAAAGTTAATATTGCGATTTACAACATAAGTTACTGTATTACCTGCTTGCTGTTGACGCATTGTGTCAGCAACTGTCCGAATTTGAGCTAAAACAGTTGAGTCGGTTTGTTTTAACAAAGCTACTCCCTCTCGGAAAGACAAATCGTACCCCATAAGCGCACGTTCGAGAATCGCGTCAATTGCAATAACCACAAGTCACCCTAAGTTAATCGTGCTTCTATTTTAAAACAATATTTAACAACGGTTAGTAGTACATTTCATTAATGCATGATTTAGAACCGCGACTTCTAAAAGGATACAGAAGAACAAAAAATCCTTATCCCACAGTATTTAGAAGGGCACGATATATTTATAAGGGCACGATACCCAAGTACCCTACGGAATATTTTGGCACATCTGGGGGGTCTAACTCTGAAGTCTTAAATGTGTTCGTAAAGTGAAACCAACACTTGCGAAGTGCGAGCTTTGACATAAAATCTAAACGAGAATCAGCAATTTACCTTTTCCTTATTTCCTACAGCCCATTCCCCAATTTCTGAATGAGTATTATCGAACCTAATTCGCTTTTATCAGTCCCAACTGGTCCATTACGGATTTCAGACCCCCCAACTGGTTTAGAAACAAGCCGAGGCAGTATTTTTTTCTCGCTGGTTATTCCCACCTACAAAGAACGCGACAATATTAAGAATGTAGTCCGGGTGCTAACTGAGTTACTCGACTCTTCAATTCCTGGAGATTACGAATTAATTATCGTTGATGATGATAGCCCAGATGGAACGTGGAAAGTTGCCCAATCTTTAATCCCCCAATACCCACAACTGCGGGTGATGCGTCGTCAAAGCGAACGTGGATTGTCTAGTGCAGTAATTCGCGGTTGGCAAGTTGCAGGGGGACAGGTTTTAGGGGTTATTGATGGAGACTTGCAACATCCACCCCAGGTTTTGTTGCAATTGCTACGCGCAATTCAGGAAGGGGCTGATTTAGCTGTGGCTAGTCGTCATATTGATGGTGGTGGAGTCAGTAGCTGGAGCTTTGTTCGACGGTTTTTGTCACGGGGCGCTCAAATATTGGGGTTGGTTTTTTTACCAGGAGTTTTAGGTAGGGTTTCTGACCCGATGAGCGGTTATTTTTTGGTAAAGCGCAACAGCATTGTTGGTGAAACCCTTAACCCTGTTGGTTATAAAATTTTACTCGAAGTCTTGGGACGAGGCGATATTCAAGAAATTGCCGAAATTGGGTATGTGTTTAGCGAACGAGTTGAGGGCGAAAGTAAGGTAACGTGGAAGCATTATTTAGATTATTTGCGTCATTTAATTCGATTACGTTTTACGACTGGACATATGGAACACTTACGCAAACGGTTTAATTTTCCTGTCGGTCGATTTTTGCGGTTTGGGGTAGTTGGGTTTAGCGGTCTTGCTGTAGATTTGACGGTGTTTCATATTTTACGTCGAGTTATTGGGTTAGGGTTGACACGCAGTACGATATTTTCGGCAGAAGTGGCAATTATCAATAATTTTTTGTGGAATGATATTTGGACTTTCCGCGATATATCTCGTCGGCAGAAGGGAGGGAAAGCACGTTTGAAGAGGTTTTTAAAGTTTAATGCGATCTGTTTAACAGGGGTAATTTTACAAACGCTAATTGTCAACTTCCTGTTT
>JANNFJ010000731.1:0-5675 GCA_031379725.1 Calothrix sp. OTE_75_metabat_31 | reverse complement strand
GCCGTCGCTGCGATTGGTCTGGTCAGCCACCATATGCGGGTACGAGCCCGGCGCGTAGGTGCCCATCGATGTCGTATTGTTCTTGAGCAAAAGCAAGATAATCCGATCGTTCAAGCTTATTTTGACCAATCTAACGAACATGATTTTAATAATAAATTTTGGCAGCGCAAGAATTTTAATGAACTGGTAGGTAAACTTGCAAACCAATTTACCCATCGTCGTAACGGTAATTTGACACCAGGTATTGTGCCAATAGCTACTAACTCTAATCGTCCGAGTCGCTGCTATCCTCCTATGTTTGAAACTCATCCCTACTTGCGACGGGATGAAACCGATAGACGTGCAGCTGTCGCAGAGGCAAATTTACCTGGAACTCCGAGTTTTTCGGCAGCTTTGGCACGTAAAGTGATAGTTGGACAGCGCAGTAAAAATGAGACAGTCAAAAGACGTGGATGGTACAAGCGAGAATCTTTTGGAATTCGTTTATCATCGGGTAAAGATAAACTTTGGAGTCCAGGTTATTTTCCTAGTTGGGTGAGTAGATTTCGAGATTTCCTGAAAGAATTAGATCGTGAATCTCAACAAAAATATTATCAACCAGCAGAGAATAGTTCTATCTCAGAAGCTTTATCGTTAAGAGAAATTGGTAATGTCAGCAAAGCAAAGGGATTTGTTGGCTATATTTATGCCGACGGTAATAATATGGGTGGCTACATCCGCAATAAAATTCGTACACCACAAGATTACCGCACGTTTAGCCAACAAGTTTTAGACGCAACTACAAATTCAGTTTACGTAGCTTTAAAAGAACATCTCCAACCCCGTCAACTTCACAATTTGACTGACGCAGATAATAGCGATCGCAATGGGCAATGGATTTATCCGTTTGAAATTATCACAATCGGTGGTGACGACGTACTATTAATTGTACCTGCGGATAAAGCCTTAGATGTTGCTAAAACTATTGGTGAAGAATTTGAAAAACAGTTACCAGATTTTCAACTAGAAATACCCTATTACAACACGGAAAAAGTTCACCGCTATCAAGGGAAAAAGCCTTCAGTATGCGAGTCTCAATGTGAGTTGAGTATGTCCGCAGGGGTACTAATTACTGCCGAGAATACACCAATTTATTATGCTGAAGAACTTACCAATCAACTCCTCAAATCATCGAAAAAACGAGCTAAAGACTTGAAGCGGGATTATAACTACTATGGTGGTACGGTTGACTTTTTGGCACTCAAAGCTGTAACTATGATTTCATCAAATATCAGCGATTTCCGCGAGCAAGGACTGACAAAAAAAGAAAAAAATCTCAAGTTATATGCTGCACCTTATACTCTTCATGAGTTAGGAGGGTTATTAACGACTGTAGAAGCTTTTAAAAACTCTAAATTTCCCAAATCCCAACTGTATCAAATCCGCAGTTTATTGGAACGGGGTAGACGCACGGCAATTCTTAATTATCGATATTTTCGAGTCCGACTAAAACCAGAAGCGCAAGCACATCTGAATAACGCGTTTGAAAATGCTTGGTGTCCAGCGAAACAAAATAGCGGTAATCTTGCCCCGTGGATGTCAATAAATCCCCATTCCTCTGATATAAAACCTGAGATAGAAACAGAGAAAACTGTCTATGAAACAATTTGGCGCGATTTAGTCGATTTGTACCCCTTTGTTGTGACGCAAGAAGATAGTGAAATACCACTCGACGGAAATCAACAATTAGAGGAGACACAAGGAGTAAAACCATGATTAACCTTGACTCAATTCCTCAAAATCAAACCGAACCTTGGAAACTAACTATAAGTATCGATACGGCTTTGTGTGTCGGTGCGGGTGGTTCTTCTGGTTCTCTCGCAGATAAACCCATTGTTCGCAATGCACAAGGACAGTTGATTATTCCTGCCTCTCAAATTAAAGGTAGATTGCGTCACGAATGCGAAAAGCTAGCGAGTGCATTGGGATGGCAAATTTTTTATGCACCAGTAGCAACAGAACTTTGTCCGAATGATACACAAGTACAGTCTCGTTTCCAACAAATATATCAAGTAACTGGTTATAAAGGCTTTCACTGCGTTGTATCGCAAATTTTCGGCAACCCCATCCTACCATCTCGTGTGATTGTCGAGGATTTTATTTGTCCGTTACCAAAAGATGAATTACAAGAAGTTCTGCGTCCAGGTGTCACCATTAATCGTCGTCGTCGCACTGCTGAGGAAAATAAGCTTTATCTATTAGAAACATCACCAGCAAATGCTCAATTAAAATTTAAAGGTAAGATTCATTTATCGCGGTCTCATCAATCAGATTGTCCCGACTTAGCAAAGCCTTTAATTTTAGTTGGATTGCATCATATTCATGCGTTGGGAGGTAGTAAATCAACTGGTTTGGGATGGTTAAGTTGGCATAATTTACCAATATTAGCCAAGGATGAAATTAAATGGACAAACCTAGCAGCAGAGAAATTTTTAGCAAATAAAACTTCAACAATTAAAAATACTCCAACTCAATTTGATAATGCAGCATGACACACAAAAAAAAACGTATTCAATTAACAATTACAGCTCTATCACCCCTAGCAATAGGTAGAGAAAAACCAGGAGGTTCTGTCAGCGAAGTAGAAAAATATATTCCCGGTTCCGTGATACGTGGTGCAATCGCAAAAGAAATTTTGTCCCGTTATCCAGGAATGGAGATGCAAAATCTTGATGTTGCAGCGGAAGATAACCACTTCCAGAAGCTATTTCTAGATGAAAACCCCGCAATTTTCCATAACGCTTATCCTGCGATCGCAAAAGTTGATGACGGCTATAAAAAAGTAGAAAATGTCCCTATCAAAGTTTTACCTGCAACAGCCGTAAGTTCAAAGGCTAATCCAGGATTTATTACTGATAAAAAGCATGGTGTATTCGATACTTTGATTGACGGGTTCTGTGCGGATACATTCAATCATCCCTATGACCCTAGTAGCATTAAAGCTATAGCTGATGGGGTAGATTCACGAGTAGAAGCTTTCAGTTGTTTTTATAGTGAGGATAAAGAATATCGCAGTCATTCAGTTACCAGTCGTTTGTTGACAAGAGTGGGGATAAATCGTCGTCGTGCAACTGCGGAAGAGGATATTTTATATAGTACTGAAGTTTTAAATGAAGAATTTAAAACGCAAAATAGCACAGAAACAAATAAATGGGAAAACTATATTTATCGTAGCGATGTCATTCTCTCTCATGCATATCTTGAAGGAAAGTTAATCAAATTTATTACAGATAATTTATATAACTTTCGCTTGGGTAGTTCAGCATCGCGGGGATTAGGTCAAGTAAAAATTGAAGCCAAGAAAGCTGAAATATCTAATAATATAAAAAGCAAAATCAATAAATTTAATAATAAATTAAAAGAACGATTTCAAGAATGGTCAAATGTATTTGGTAAACCTCAAGATGACCCATTTAGTGATAATTGTCAATATTTTACTATTAACTTACAATCTGAAGCTATTTTATTAGAGGATTGGCAGCGCACAACGGTTATATCAACCGAGATGCTTAAACAATTCGTAGGTGTACAAGATGACTGCTTAAAGCTTCATTGCGCTTATAGTAGTTACGATTATCGCTCCGGTTGGAATAGTGCTTGGGGATTAATGAAAGATGTAGAATTGATAACCAATAAAGGTTCGGTTTATTTATTTAGTACAAAATTTATTCAAGAAAATTCGGAACTATGGTATGAAGCATTATCAAATTTAGAATTAAGTGGAGTTGGAGAACGAACCTGTGAAGGATTTGGTCAAGTAGAAATTTGTAATGAGTTCCATCTAGTATTTCGTGAGGAAGCAGTATGACAAATTGGGAAGCACAACAAAAAGAATTCCAAATTCAAAAAGGGATTCGTGAAGCAGAGGATGATTTAGTAATTGCAATTGAGGATATATTGAACAATAAAGAATCATGTAAGGATTTGGAGGAATCGCAGTATCGTAATTTAATGCATGTTGCTGATACAACTGATAGCGCAGAAGTTATCAAAAATTTTCTTCGCTATCAAATGGGAAGAGGTGATAAATGGGGATTACTTGCTCAAAAAATAATTAATGATATTGATGAATTTTTACAAAAAAAAGCTACGAAAATTGTTTCTGAGGTAAAATACCCTGAAGAATTAAAGCCGAAGAAAGTTAAATCTGTTCGATTGGAGTTAACTCGTCGTTATCTTGGTTATGGTTCGCGGCGTTTGAAGTTTCTTAATGCTAAAAATAGTAATTGATTCTAGTGCCCAAAAAATTATGTTTGAAGTATTTAAAAATCGTTTAGAAATTACGGGAATATTAGAAACAGTAACCGCATTACGTATTAGTGCTGGACGTTCTACTGAGCCAATTGGCTCGGATTTACCCGTCATCAAGGATGCTTTGGGTCAGCCATTGATACCAGGTTCTAGCTTTAAAGGTGCATTGAGGTCAAGATTAGAAAGTTTCCTGCGGGGAATTAACGAAAGTTTTGCAGCAAATCCAGCACTGGAAACCGAATGGTCGATTACTCAGGAGGATATGTCCAAGTTTAAACACGAGCAAGTAGTTACAAAAGATAATCCACAGCAAAAAGAGGAGAAATTACATAAATTTATTTTAGAAAAAACAGATTTAATTTCCTTTCTTTTTGGCTCACCTTGGTTATCCAGTAAATTACAAATCCGCGATTTAACTGTATACAAACCGGAAAATAATTGGTTTGGACAATATCAAGAACGCGATGGAGTTGCTATTGACCGCGATACGGAAACTGCTGGAGATGGTAAGCTTTACGATTTTCAGGTTGTACCTGCGGGAACACCATTTAAATTTCATGCTGTTGTTGAAAATGCGGATGATTGGGAATTAGGTTTATTGACTATCGGGTTACATCAATTTGAAACCGAACAAATTCCTTTAGGTGGTGGTAAGTCTAGAGGATTGGGAGTTGTCAGGTTAACCATAGATAAAGATGAAATAAATTGGGTAGATGTTCGTAAAAAAAATAATAAAGATGAATCTGACCCAGAAAAGGTAATTAGCTACATGCAAAGTTTGCTTGGGGCTAATAATTTTGTAAATTCCAATATCTCTATGTATAAAATCAATGAAAATGATTGGGATGCATATAAGAATAGTTGGGTAAAAACATTTATTGCTTACCTAGAATGCAATAAATAACTAGGAGGTCATCTCGAAAATGATAATGCTTATATCCAATTCAGACTTGAGGGAATTATGCACAATAAACTAGTGAATCAATGTATACTCGATATTACCATTATTCCTGCTGGCCCCATCCTGATAAAATCTGGTTTGGAAGGTGCAGATCCAACAAAACTAGATATGAATTTTGTTGAAACATTTCATAATGGTCATGCAGCAATTTATCTTCCTGGTAGTTCTTTGAAAGGAGCAATTCGCGCTCATGCAGAAAGGATTGTTAGAACTGTTGGTCATCCAGGGTATGATAAGCCGAGTAATGCCGAATTAGTTTGGGCAAATAATCCTTTAGATGATAGATACGATTATTTATACGAAAATCCTCAAGCGAATGAAAGTTTAAAAAAGAAACTGCCTGCATCGAGAATTTACAAAGAATCCTCATTTACTGACCAAATATTTGGTAACACATTTATTGCTAGCCGTCTCAGGATTGAAG
>JANNFJ010000682.1:0-1877 GCA_031379725.1 Calothrix sp. OTE_75_metabat_31 | reverse complement strand
TTGCTTTTCGGTTAGTATAGTCTCTTACTTGAACTTGGCAGCCAATAAGTTTATTAAAATTAGTATCAAAATAATTTTTATCGTTTGCTTCTCTCGCTTCTTTTCTAATGCTTTCAATGATAGATATTAATGGCTGTGGCTGTCCTAGCCTCAAAGAAAAATCATAATAATATATAGCTTCGTCCCAATTTTTTGCTTCTTTTACTTGTTCTGACTTTAAATTTTCTACCCATGTCAAATTAGCAAATTTTAGGTCAGTTCCAGTTAATATTGCTTCTAAAAAATTTGTTTTTGGTCTTTTTGGAAGAGCAATTCCATCTATCAAGTAATAACAGAGGTCGTCTTCATCTATATAAGAGTCTGCTTTGGCGTTTATAAGTATTGCATTGCTAAGGTCGGCACCATTAAGATTAGCATTGCTAAGGTTGGCACCACTAAGATTAGCATTTCTAAGGTCGGCACTATTAAAATTAGCATTGCTAAGGTTGGCATCATTAAGATTAGCATTGTTAAGATTAACATTGCTAAGGTTGGCATTAGAAAGATTAACGCCGCCAAGATTAGAATTTATTAATATAAATTTAAAAAGTTCAGTATCGCGTAAAAAAGTTAAAACCCTGTCTTGACGTTCTATATCATTTTTTAGACTTCGCAATATAGTTACTGTTCTTATACGTGCTACATCTCTAATAGAATTATCTGCACAATTACTTTCATTTTCAGCTAAAAATAATTCATCCCGACTTGTTTTATTAATTAAAATTACTGCCATACGGTCAATATAAGCCTGAAAAGCTTCTTCACGCAAATTAGCTTCAGCAATATCTTTTTCAAATTTTTCTCGTTGTTCAGCTTGTTTTTTTTCATCAGACACTCGTTTCTCCGCACGCAGTTGTTCGCTAAATTGAAATACGTATAACATGACAGGAATCGCGCCTAACCCCAACCAATCCCAAAGCGTCTTACCTGATTGGAACTGTTCGGTTTCTTTTTTAAGCTTAATAAGCTTTCCGTCTTTATTTAGTGCTTCTTCAATTGTTACTGTTTTACTGGAGCCATTGCCAAAGCCGCTCCAATTAAATTTGTAAAGGGTGTGAATTGCAGTCGCTCCCATAAAGACTATGAGCAATCCAAATAACAATAGTTTTTTTAACTTCATGCAGAATAAATTGTACAAATTAAATGAAAAAGAACTTACTAAAAATAGTCTTAATACAAAATTTATTCAAGTTACTTTTACACAAATCCTTCGTTTTTTTAAGTTTTATAATTGCAATTAATCCTGGTTTGTAAATGTCTTAATTGCAGGTCACTATACCTAACCCAATCATAAAATTTACGTGAATGCTTTCTTAAAAAGGAATTCCATCGTCCGGCTTGGGGGTAAAAAGCGAGTATCGGGTTAATTCAACGGCGTGCTTCATATTCTTGGGGCAGCGTATTAGTTTAACCGGATATTCGTCACCATTTACCGAAGTCCCATGCCACCAAAAACTATCATCAAAGCAAACAAATACCCTAATTAGATAATCTTTGTACTCAAAAGTGACAGTTTGATGGTCAAAAGTAGGTATCAAATTTTTAACTTCTTCTGGGGTATTATAAACCTTGGGGGAAACTTGACGATTTCCACAAGGGTCAAACCCCGCAATTAAAAATGTACCCTTATCCGCATACGGGTACAAGGATCATTGGAACAGAAAACCGGGTTAAGCTTAAAAGCCTTATTGCATAAGGATTTCACTGAGGGTTGTAGTGGCTCACTTTTGAAATCGCCAAGTGACCTCTTGACGACAAATCAAGGGTTTCAGCACCTGAAAACTTCTGTAGCATTCATGTAATACGGCTTAACCCGGTTTTTGGTTCCAATGCTACTC
>JANNFJ010000681.1:0-2082 GCA_031379725.1 Calothrix sp. OTE_75_metabat_31 | reverse complement strand
TATTAAATTTATATTATTTTAATATTGTTAGCTATTTGTAACTTAAATGCGATACAAATCATCGAAGTATTCATTCCGGTGATGATTGTACATCCGCGTATACATACATTAAGTATCCCCAAAACGCATCTCGGCATTATTATACCTATGGCACTATTAAATTCTGAATTTGGCAAAAAGACAGATAACCGGACAGTTGGCAAAGGCTGGCAGTCATTATTTTTAATCTTATTAACCTTATCCTCTATTAGTGCTATGAGCGTTCGCTTGGCACATTTACAAGTAGTAGAAGGAAAAAAATATAGCGATCGCGCCCAATCAAACCGTGTCAGAATGATTCCCAAACAACCCGAACGGGGGAATGTATTTGACCGTAACGGCAAACTTCTAGCTACAACACGCTACCCACGTTCGGTGTATCTCTGGCCGATGGCACATACCAAAGCCAATTGGCAAGAGATCGTTGGCCCGCGTTTATCACAAATTTTAGATATTCCCCAAGCCGAAATCGAAACCAAACTCCAAGAAGCGGGGCCCAATTCCAGCACCCTGGTGCGGATTGCCCGTGACTTGACGATGGAAGAAATTACAGCTTTGAAGGAATACCATAACGACCTTCCCGATGTGGAAGTTCATACCGAAGCAGTACGCTATTACCCGCACAAACAAGAATTAGCACACGTACTAGGTTATACCCGCGAATTAACCGCCGAACAATTAAAAGCCAGGAAAGACGACGGATATCGTTTGGGTGATGTCACAGGTCAAATGGGTGTCGAAAAAGCCTTTGAAAAGACCTTGCGAGGCGAATGGGGCGGTCAGCAAGTTGAAGTAGACGGTCGGGGTCGTCCGCTTAAAATATTGGGTGAAAAACAGGCTAAACCTGGCAAAGATTTAAATTTAACCATCGACATAAATGTGCAAAAAGCCGCAGAAAAGGCTTTGCAAGGTAAAAATGGGTCGATTGTGGTGATGAATCCCAATAATGGGGCAATTTTAGCAATGGTTTCACATCCAAACTTTGACCCCAATATCTTTTCGCAACAAAAACCAGACCGCAAAGAATTGCAAAAAGTCTTACAAGGGGAAGAACACCCCCTGGTAAATCGCGCCCTTAGTGCGTTTCCTCCTGCAAGTACATTTAAAATTGTGACTACTACAGCAGGATTAGAATCGGGTAAGTTTTCACCAAATACAGTATTACCAACTTACGGTTCGCTCAATATTGGTGGTGTTACCTTCGGTGAATGGAACCATGCTGGATTTGGTCCTTTAGGATGGACGGGGGCAATGGCAAATAGTAGCGACACCTTCTTTTATCAAATTGGTCGGGGTGTCGGTGGTGAGACTATGATTGAATGGACGCGGAAATTTGGATTTGGTCAAAGAACTGGTTTCGAGTTCAAGACTGAGGAAAGTAGAGGATTAGTCCCCGATGAGAAATGGACGCAGCGAGTTTTGAAAATGCCTTGGACTATCGGACACACAATTAATATGTCCATTGGTCAAGGTGCATTGTTGAGTACACCTTTACAAGTTGCTGTAATGTTTGCTGTTCCTGCCAATGGTGGTTATCGGGTGCAACCGCACTTACTCAAAGATAACGAAGACGCGAAAAACTGGCGCGAATCAGTAGGTATTAAACCGGGAACGGTAAAAATATTACGCGATGGATTGCGTGAGGTAATCACTAAAGGGACAGCGAAAGCATTGAATTCGCCTACGGTTCCAGCAATTGCCGGGAAAACTGGAACTGCTGAGGCTTGGAACAAAGGTGTTAAAGAGAACCATGCTTGGTTTGGTGGATATGCACCTGCAGATAAGCCGGAAATTCTCGTAGTTTCGTTTGCAGAACATTCGGGAGGTGGTGGTGGTAGTGTTGCTGCACCAATGGCTTTAGAGGTGATGCAAGATTACTTCCAGAAGAAGTATCCAGGTAAATATCAGAAACCGCAGCAAATTATACTTTATTAACAAATCAATTCGCTTTAACTTCCTTGATTTCGGGTTTCTGATATTTACCTGGATACTTCTTCTGGAAGTAATCTTGCATCACCTCTAAAGCCATTGGTGCAGCAACAC
>JANNFJ010000670.1:0-1817 GCA_031379725.1 Calothrix sp. OTE_75_metabat_31 | reverse complement strand
CGCCAATATTTTTCCAGTCTAATGAGCTCTTGGCTGTTTCGGCATATGAAGCATAAAATGCATAGGGGTTACTTGAAAGCTCTGATATGCCGATAACCACACCATTAATATTTACTTCAAGAAATTTGCCTCCGGTTGACCAATCAATTTTTTTAAATGCTGCCGGATCTTTGGCTCCAATCTTTAAATTAAAAAGGCCGCAATCATCTGTTGTATCGGAATGATTTTCTGTAAACAAGATTCTCCCTAATACACCCCCTTGCCTGATTTTAAAATTTACAGTGATAGGTTGATGTGGAATTGGAAGATTTGAATTGGTGTACCTCGCTACTGCCTGATAATTGATAAATTGTGCCATTTGTGCCCAACTAATAACAGAACAACCAAATAGCAGGATAAGAAGGAAAGATTTTCTCATAATTTGATAATTTTATATGATTGATGTTTACTATGGTCTGTAGAAAAAAGTGTGATCAGGTATAATCCTTTGGGCAACGCCTTTATGTTAATGGAGATATAATCGAATTTACCGGTCTGGACTAATTTACCATCATAATTAATAACTGTGTATTCAGTTATTCCCGGTTCATTGGTTTCTATAATTACAACGCCGGTTGTTGGATTAGGATATAATAAAGCTGTATGATAATTATCAAAAAGTCTTTGTTGAGGGGGCTTTACCGAAACCCTTGTTGGCTGTATTACCCCAGGTGTGTAAACACAATTCTTTGTCAATGGGAATCCTGTTACCTCACCTATTGAATAGGCATAAGTTACTCTATCTGCTTTCAATGTGTTGCCACTTATGTTTACAGTATTTTGTGCCTGAGTCATAATATTCAGGAAAACAAATACTTTAAAAAGATATATTTTTTTCATTTGAGCTAATTTTAAATCTCTCAATAACATTTGTATATATACTTTAATCATTTACTGTAGTAGTATTTTACAGTATTGTTGCCCATTTGGATTACACATATTTTTAAAATCATCCGATTTTTTAGTAATAAAGTAATAATCCGCAAAACTCAATATCATCCCAGTCACTCGAAGAGCTATTCTGTGTTACTTTAATTGTAAGAACATTATTGCCTCCATGAAATATAGTGCTTGCATTTCCTGTCAATTGAAAATCGTAAAGGGATAAATCACCATTTGAAGCGGAATTATTCAACCTAGCAGTTGGAATACCGTTACAAAATATATTTACTGGAAGTTGAATTCCTTTTGCATAGATTTGAATTCGCGGCATTATACCTGGAGTAGCCGGCAGGGTATAACTAAATGACTTTTCAAGTCCCTCGGTTGGTAGCTGAAGCTGCGAATTTTCAGGACCGCCATATGAATCATTACCCAAATGATGCAGAGCAACTTCTCTAAATCTTACAATATTCGGAACATTAGTACAATTTATTGGTGTGTTTGAATTAGCATTAGATTCTCCTGAAACAGTCAAGCAATAGGGCTTAATGCTGCTATGATCTATAGTCACAATAGTATATAAAGGTAAGCTAACACTATTCGGAATATTGATCTTACACTTACCATCGTTATCCGTTGTTGCAGTATAATTTTGGTCTTTGGTCTGAATAGATACGCCTGAATTTGTGAGGGCTGAATTGCTACGGGAAACTGCAAAACTGTATGATCTCATTTCGGGTTCACTTTTTTTACATTTTATTATTGAAGCACTAGTCAGTATAAGTAATAATAAGACAAGTAAATTATTTTTCATTTTTTTTGCAAGAGAGGAATGTTTGGTAATTGATTGTAGCTTTTTCATTATTTTTTTGATTTTGCCGATTAAAAATTTAATT
>JANNFJ010000666.1:0-4527 GCA_031379725.1 Calothrix sp. OTE_75_metabat_31 | reverse complement strand
AATTAACAAATTTCGACATAAAAAAGGTGAGCAATTATGCCCACCCAACAAAAGTTATTATTTAAAAGTTGCTGATATTAACTCAATCCAAAATAATTATGATTGGTCTAACTTCAACACAGCCATAAATGCTTCTTGGGGTACATCCACCGTACCCACAGCTTTCATCCGTTTCTTACCTTTTGCTTGCTTCTGCAAGAGTTTCTTCTTCCGACTAATATCACCACCGTAACACTTAGCCAATACATCCTTCCGCAATGCAGGAATATGTTCGCTGGCAATAACTTTACTCCCAATCGAAGCTTGAATGGGTACTTTAAATTGATGTCGGGGAATCAATTCTTTGAGCTTTTCTGCCATTTGTCGTCCCACTCCATAGGCTTTGTCGCGGTGGACAATCATTGCCAGTGAATCTACGGGTTCGCTGTTAATCATTATATCCAGCTTTACCAGCGGGTTTTCACGGTAGCCAATTAAGTGATATTCCATACTTGCATAGCCCCGGGACCGCGATTTCATTTGGTCGAAAAAGTCTGTCACGACTTCTGCCAAAGGCAATTCATAAGTTAATGTCGTGCGTCCTTGGGTGAGATACTTCATATCTTTGAACACACCGCGCCGATTTTGCGATAACTCCATCAACGAACCCACATACACTTCGGGTGTAATCATCTCCACCTGAACGTAGGGTTCCTCAATGTGGTCGCGTTCGTTTTGAGAAGGTAAACGACTGGGGTTATCGATATAAAGTTCTTCGCCTTTGATTGTCACAACCTTATACACCACAGACGGCGCAGTAATAATCAAATCGAGATTATATTCGCGTTCCAAACGTTCTTGGACGATTTCCATATGCAGCAACCCTAAAAACCCGCAACGAAAACCAAAACCCATTGCGCTGGAAGTTTCCGGTTCAAAGTGTAAAGCTGCATCATTCAAACTTAACTTATCCAAAGCTTCGCGCAAATCCTCGAATTGGTCGGCATCGATGGGGAACATCCCGCAAAATACCATTGGGTTGGCTTCGGTATAACCTGGTAAAGCTTCGGTAGCTTTAGCTCCGACTAGGGTAATTGTATCGCCTACTCGTGCATCGGTGACAGCTTTAATCGCAGCAGCAAAATAGCCGACTTCCCCGGCGTGAAGTTGCTCGACAGGCATTTGGTTAGGACATAACACCCCTATTTCATCAATTTGGAACTCTTTACCCGATGCCATCAAGTAAACCTTGTCACCCCGCTTTACCGTGCCATCCATGACTCGGAAGTAGACAATAACCCCACGATAACTATCGTAATAGCTATCAAAAATCAATGCTCGCAAGCGTTCGTTAACGGTATTTTTTGGCGGGGGAATTTGTTTGACAACGGTTTCGAGGATTTCATCGATACCGATACCTTCCTTTGCCGAAGCGAGAATTGCACCGCTACAATCCAAACCGATAATTTCTTCGATTTCCCCTGCAACCCGACTGGGGTCGGCTCCTGGTAAGTCGATCTTATTCAATACTGGGATAATTTCTAAGTTATGTTCCAGAGCTAAATAAACGTTAGCTAAAGTTTGGGCTTCGACACCTTGGGAAGCATCTACAACTAATAGCGCTCCTTCACAAGCGGCAAGACTGCGGGATACTTCATAGGAAAAATCCACATGTCCCGGCGTGTCAATCAAGTTGAGTACATACTCTTGACCGTCTTTCGCCTTGTAATTCATCCGGGCAGCTTGCAGCTTAATTGTAATGCCGCGCTCCCGTTCCAAGTCCATGTTATCGAGAAACTGTTCCTTCATCTGCCGCTGTTGCACAGTACCGGTGACTTGCAGCAAGCGGTCAGCGAGGGTTGATTTCCCGTGGTCAATGTGAGCAATAATGCAAAAATTGCGAATGCGAGCTGCGGGAACGTCAGTCATATGATAATTTGCCGTCTTGAGCAACCAAGATAAATAAGAAGGACATACTTAATGTATTTTAATGCTTTATTTGCCCAAACGCTGTTAAACGGTTAGGTGTCGGGGAGCTAGTGCGTTGCCAAGGTGTCCTTTCTTGAATCATCTGGCATTGTCGGGTGTTGGGTTTTGAAGGCTATTGCATAAATAGAGAGTCAACCCTTAACAATCAAAATATGTAAAACCTTTACACACAGATTCAAGAATTTTCCAGGTAGAAGCGTACAATAAACATGAATAAGGACAAGCAGAAAATCAATGTAGGCTCAAGCACATTCGCAATTGACCTGATGTTGAAAGCAAGCCCTGATTATAAAGCTTTGGAGAAATTAGTTTCAGGTACATCACCCTATGAATATGAAAGATAAAACTACCGATGCGGAACCAAAAATTACTGATAAGGTAGAAATTGCCATCCGTCTCGACTCGGAACTTCTCGAACAAATTAAGCATCTAACCAATGACCCTAGTAAAGTAATTGAGGTTGCTATCCGTCAGTGGTTACGTGGAGATGTACCCAGAGATGACGAACTGACACGCAACCCCGTGCGTAAATCGCTGCCACCTCGTGGTGAGTGGAATGATTAATTGTACGAATAAACGCACATTATAGGATTAAAAAATGTAAAGGCTTTAAGACTGGATTTGAAAACAACCAGAAAATATTCAGTAAATAATGCGTTCATCTGTAAAATTTTATGCCAAACTTTAAGGAACCTACCCTGACCGGGAAGCGAAGTGCGCTCTTCGTAGCGATTCTTTAAGTTACAGAAGCGTAAACGTTTTTTGGTTGCCATTTACTTATCCATAACTTGAGCCATGACCATTACTGCCAACTCCCAATCAAAGCTATTGTCAAAGAATTTGGAATCGTTTGCTAGTAAAAAAAATGACTCATGGTCAAATTTGGGAGCCGAACTGGTGTATATCCAGAATCGGGTTGGAGACTATTTAAGCTTCGAGTGGCAACTAAGCGTTAGCTTGGGTATCAACTGCGGGCAAATTGTCACCAATTTGTATGGGGATGAATCCTTCGCACCAGTTGACAAAAGTGCCTATTTGCAGAGATTACAGCGAATTTTAACAACTTTAGTGCCCGAACGCTGCCAGTGCTGGTTTCAATTCGATCGGCAGTTGTATGAGTTGGAATTAACAATCACTCCGATTATGCCCTCGTTGGGTAGTACCGCTCAAACTGTTTTGGTCATGGGACGGTTGTTGCAGGTGACTCCAAAAAAATCCTCCTCGACAATTACTGTATTAATGCCAACTCAGTCCGAGTTGGCACTGCGTTCGCAGCAGCATCAAAACTTAGTCAATAAAATTACCCGCAATATTCGCAAAACCTTAGACCTAGAAGTAATTTGGCAGCAAACCGTTGATAGTTTGGGTGAAGGGTTGGGTTTTGAAAGGTGTATTATTTGCCCTTATCAACCCAACCTCAAGGACGTTGAAGTCATAGCCGAATATCACCAGCCTCATGTCAATTCGATGCTGGGTTTGATGCTCGATATCAATTCCGAACCGGGGTTTGTAGAAGCAATTAATACCCTCAAACCTGTGATTATCGAAGTTCCCGAAAATCCTTTCTTTGAGCAACAACGAATTTTAGTCGCAGCAACATGTCATCAAGACCAACCCAATAGTATAATCGCGGTAACATTGTGTGATGAATGCTACCCATTAACGGCGGAAGAACTCGAACTAGCCAAAGAAGTAGCAAATCAATTGGGAACTGCGATCGCACACGCAACCCTATATAAAGAATTATTAGCGGCACAACAAGAAGCCGAAGAAGCGACTCGTCGTAAAAACGAATTTCTCGCCAATGTATCGCATGAAGTTCGCACGCCCCTTAACGGGATGATGGGGTTTTTGAAACTTATCCTTGACGGTATGGTTGATGACCCTGAAGAACAAATCAACTTTATCGAAGAGGCACATCGGTCATCGCTACATTTACTCGATATTATTAACGATATTTTAGACTTTGCCAAAATCGAAGCCGGAAAATTGGACTTGGAATGCGGACTAGTCAATATGGATGAATTATTTGTTGATGTTGGCAATTTTATTCGACTCCAGGCTGAACCCAGAAACCTCAGTTTCCTAATGCAAACTCCTGATACTTCCGACAAAATATTTGTTTACGGTGATTACCAACGTCTCAAGCAGGTAATGTTAAATCTTTTGAGTAATGCCATTAAATTCACTCATGAAGGTGGTATTACAGTCAGCGTTGATATCGTTCGTAAAAAGGTTCGATTCCAAGACCAAGAATTTCCAGGAATGTTACGAGTACGTGTTGCAGATACAGGAATAGGGGTTTCCCTCGATAAGCAAGATAAGCTATTTCAATCATTTTCGCAGGTTGATGGTTCCCGCACTCGTCAGTATGGTGGTACTGGTTTAGGATTAGTTATATCGCAGAAGTTGGTGGAAGCTATGGGTGGCGAAGTTCACTTCTACAGTTTGGGTGAAGGTCTTGGTTCGACTGTAACGTTTACCGTTCCCCTTTATCAGCAACCTGTATTAAGTTCGACGGAATTGCAAGATTGATAGTGGTCAGTAGTTAGTGGCTAG
>JANNFJ010000652.1:0-1885 GCA_031379725.1 Calothrix sp. OTE_75_metabat_31 | reverse complement strand
AGCCCAGATATTATTTTTTCTGTTCCCGGTAAAGATTCAGCCAAAGCCCGTGAGAAAGCAATGGATCAGTTGATGGAACTCATGGATTCGGGCAAATTCCCCACGGAACTCGAAGAAGGATTTAGCCCTCAACAACTAATTGAGGTCAAAGAAACCAGCATTGATACTACGAGTGACGAAGACGCTATTACACAAGCGGTTCAAGTTCTCAGTAACCTTGCCACACTCAAGTTAAAGGTACAGGAATCGCGCACCGAAGCTTTAGAAGTTCGGCAAGCGGTTGATGTGCTTTTCTGCGATCAAACAGTCACAGAAGAGGAAATTACTCGTCTTAAGGAAGGGTTTAAAGTTCTCAAAAATTTCGCTCAATCTAATCTTCGTTATCAAGATGCACGCACCAAAGCCGAACAAGCTCGTCAAGTTCTAGACCGAGCGCTTAAATCGCCGGATAAATGAGGCGTATAGGGGCAATAATATTGTCAGGGCGGGGAGACCCCGCCCCTACGCCTAAAATTCAAACCAAAATAATCATCGAATTTTCCTAATTGTTGAAGAGGATGACGCGGAATTATTCTCGGCATTTTCATCTACTTCGATTCGTTCGGCGCTCATACTCTTTCTGTAATATTCCTCGTAGTGGCTGTAAGAAGTAGGAGGAACATCTTTAGATTTATTTGCTACAACTCCTAATATAGGAGTGCCAGCTACTTGGAGTTCTTCTAAGGCTTGTTGGAAAACGGTGCGCTTGAGTTTTCCTAAGCCTGCGACTAGTACCATGCCATTGGTATTTGCAGCCAGTAAATTTGCATCAGCAAATCCAACTACAGGCGGCGTATCATATATAACAAAATCAAAGCTCGCTTGCAGGTCGTTCATCAAATCCTGCATTTTGTGCGAGGCAAGTAACCGAATCGAATCGGGTGGAATTTGACCAGCACTAAGGACATAGAGATTGTTTTCAATCGGCGATCGCTCGATTACATTGCTCCAATCCAAGTCTGAGGAAATCACATCCGTCAAGCCTTGAATATTCATCAACCCAACACGTTTGTGGAGTGTCGGACACCGCAAGTTAGCATCCACTAACAAGACTCGGTGTCCCATTGCCGCTGCTGCCAATGCCAGGTATACCGCGACTGTAGACTTTCCATCGTTCTCGCTGGCTGAACTGATAACGAGCGAGCGAATTGGTGTATCCGAACCCAGTAGCAAAATATTTGTGTAAAGCGAACGAAATACTTCAAAGAACAAAGCCCGGTCAGGTTTTTGAATTTCACCGCTGGTGCTATCTTGCAAACCTAAAGTAGCAAGTTCTTTCCGTAACGGTACAGAACCTAATAATGGTAGGAATGTTGCGTCTTTGATATCCTTGGAACTGTAAAAAACATTACTCAGTTTATCAACAACTAAAGCCGCACCTGCACCTAATAGCAACCCAAGGATCGCTCCTAAAGCTAGATTTTGCTTGGCGCTTTTAGATACAGCAGTTGGTTTGCGAACTTCGCTCAGTTGCGGGTCAAGTAACTTCCACGGTTGTAGCTTTTGGGCTTTTTCAATTTCTAAAGCTTGTTGTTTGGTGATAAATTGAGTTAGATTATCCGTTGAAATCTTCAACTGTTGTTGGATTTTGTCGTAGTCGCGGTTAACCGTCGCTAAAGTTCGCAGGTCTTTTTCGTTCTCCGCAATTTTCTGTTCTAACGAGCGATCGCGTGTTGCAATTTCGTTAATTCGACTTTGAAAATCTCGTTGTACTCGTAACTCTTCAGCTTCGAGCAATGGCAGTAGCTGGGCTTTTTTGTCTCTCAACATCTCCAAGCTAGGGTTTTCATCAGTCAATCGCGCTGACTCTTTTTTTATAGCTATATCGGCTTCTTGGATTTGGTCT
>JANNFJ010000637.1:0-10063 GCA_031379725.1 Calothrix sp. OTE_75_metabat_31 | reverse complement strand
CCAACTGCTTCATAGTAATACTAATTTTCGTTTTTGCGATCGCTGGTAAAACCCCCTTTGAATTCGCCAACAGTATCCTCAAAGAAGTCGGGGATCTAACGACCCGTTATAAACTTTAGTCAGGTCAAATACTGTTGACTTTGTTCAAAGCATATGCATCTTTACCGCGACCGAGGGCAAAGCGTAGTGAACTGCGTACATCTTTGCTTGACTGGGTAAGGAAAATGATGATTGCTAGGAAAGTTAAAACCCCTGCAAATGCGAACATATTACGGTATCCGACTTGTTCGGAGACGGAACCGAGAACTGGTCCTGCCACGGCAATCCCCACATCAAACCCACCAACGCATATCGCAAAAATTTTACCTCGTTCGTGCGGTTGTGAACGGTCGGCAACGGTAGCAACAACCATCGGAATCATTGTTCCACCACCTATACCTTCGACTAAGGCTGCGATTATGAAGCTAAGGGGACTGTTCGCTTGCCATAATAAAAACATTGATATGCTGTAGCAAGCGATACCGATAGTAATAAATAATCCGCGCCCAATGCGATCGCTCAGTTTCCCAATCAACAATCGAATGCTGAAACTGGTAATGGCAGCGGCACTGTAAAATAATCCGGCGTTAAAATCTATTTTTATTGACTTGATAAATAACGGCACATATGTACTTAATGTCCCAAAAGCCAACCCAACTAACAGCATGACTATTGTGATAATCCTAACTCTAGGACTCAGTAAAATCTGCCAAAAATTACTGCCGTTGTTTTCGCCTCTTGGGTGAGTATCTAAAGTTGGACTGATAATTTGTAGCGTACATAATAACGAAGACACTGCCAATCCGGTAGACAGTAAAAACAAAGGTATATAACCCACAGACGCTTGCAAGTAGCCACCTAAAGCCGGACCAATTGCCATGCCAACAGGGTTAACAAGACTCATGTTACCAATAATTTCGCCGCGCTTGTCAGGTGGGGCAATATCTGTAACTAAGGCACTATAGGCTGTTGTAAACGCGGCAATGCTGATACCATGAAAAGCCCGTAACGCCATTAACAAGGGAATTGACTTAACAACAGCGTAACCAAGCGGTGCTAAAGCAGCTGCCAATACCCCAATAATTAATACTATTTTACGCCCCCGTTCGTCAGCCATCCGCCCTAAGTAAGGACGACATACTAACAAACCGATAGCAAAGCTACCCATGACAATCCCGATTTGTTGCTTGCTTGCTCCAATATCCTCGACGTACAAAGGTAATGTTGGCAACAACGAAGCCATGCTCGACCAGAATAACAAACCTGCTGCAAATAGGAACAACAGGTTACGGCGCAATTGAGAATCAAATGTATAAAATGCGTTCAAAATCGGTAGATGGGTAAAGGGTTAAAAGTTAGGAGTTAGGAGTTAGGAGTTAGGAGTTAACGTTACATAGTCGTAAATATTATTAATTTTTCCCTTCTCCTTGCACCCTTTCTCCTTCCCCTACTCAATAACGGGCGGGGTATCCCCGCCCCTACTCTTCATTTTTAACACTTTTCGAGATGATTTCGCGTACGCGGTATATTGGTCGCCCTTGGGACTCGTGGTAAGTACGCATGAGCAGTTCAGCTAATAAGCCAAATGAAAATAACTGTACTCCTGTCAGAATAAGTAATACAGCCAAAAATAGTAAGGGGCGATTGCCGATATCTTCTTGAAGTACCAATTTAACAAACGTTAAATAGATACTAATTGCAGCACCCGAAGCTATCGAAATTAATCCCCATAGCCCGAAGACATGCATCGGGCGGGTGAGGAACTTTTTCATAAACACGATGGTAAGTAAATCCATCATGACTCGGAAAGTCCGCGACAACCCATACTTACTATTCCCAAAACGGCGGGCATGGTGTCTCACGGGCATTTCGGTGATGCGTGCCCCTTCGATATAGGCTAGGGCTGGTAAAAAACGATGCAATTCGCCGTATAAATTCATATCCGCCACGAGTTCAGCACGGTATACTTTAAGCGAACATCCGTAGTCATGGATACGTACTTCGGTAACGCGACGAATCAACCAATTGGCAATTTTGGAAGGTAATAGCCGCGTCAAAGCCTTATCCTGGCGGTTTTGTCGCCAGCCACTGACCATATCGTACCCCTCATCCAGCTTTGCTAATAGCATGGGTATATCTGCTGGGTCGTTTTGCAAGTCGGCATCTAATGTGACAATTTTTTTGCCGAGTGCATGGTTAAATCCAGCCGCCATTGCTGCTGTTTGTCCGTAGTTGCGACGTAAAATTATGGACTTTAAATCGTTGCGAATTGCTGCTTGTTCCTTGAGAAACTGCGCCGAGCCATCAGTCGAACCATCATCGATTAAGATGATTTCATAGCCCAATTCGGTACTAGCAAAAGTAAGTGCGATCGCATCCAGCAAATGCGGGATACTTTCAACTTCGTTATATACTGGTGCAACCACGGAAACATCAGGAATAACCGCAGAAGCTGCCCCATGTCCACTTATCAGTTCAGATAACCCACTCCTCATAAATCAGCCCAAAATAAAAAATTAAATCTTACTCCCTACTCCCTACTCCTTACTCCCTCATAACTCCTAATAACCCGACCTGCGCCGCGTAACTGTTTATAATACGACTGGCTAACTGTATCGCCTTGTTCCGAGAGTACATCAATACCGATACCATTGCGTCCTATTTCTTTCCCAGAACTATGAATATAACGACCTTCCCCCAAATAAAGTCCCACATGGGTTGCTTTTTGAGAAGTCCCAAAAAATACTAAATCGCCAGGTTCCAATTCTGTCATAGAAATAGGCTGCAAAAAACCCTCTTGTTGATAAGCATCACGGGGGAGACGAACTCCAACCGAGGCAAAAGCAGCTTGCATTAACCCCGAACAATCGTAATTTGGCCCAACAGTACCACCCCAAAGGTAATAGTTAGGTTGCCCCATCGCATTATCAGTAAAAGCAATTACTTCAGGCAGTAGTTTCTTAATCTCATCTTTAGAGTATGATTTTGCCTGATAAGGTAAAGTAGCTCGTTGAAGCAAATCTAAATTTGAATGCAAAACCCACCCTGAGTAATTATCTTCACATAAACACACCTCTACTGCTGTATCCTGTGAATTTGATATCAGTCTTAGGTGTCGTCCTGTTGCAGCTTGCGTTGCCAGTCGATTACAGTCAGGAGAATCGTAAAGGTTAACGACTTCGAGACATTTGTACTCGTACTCGGTGGAATTTAGGGTTTGAGATTTTAGATTGGGGAACATTCTTCAAGGTTAATAGCAGGAAAATGGATTTTTTTAGCAAAGACGAACAGGTAGAACAACTCGGTAATGGCATTTTAGAGGCAACTTGGGCTAAGTTTTCAACGTTAGCTCGTAACCAAGTTGCTTTGACTTGGATTGTCTACGACCCACCCGTGTTAGTCAATACTGGTGGGGCACTAACTCCAGATGCATTTTGGAACCATAAAGTGCGTGGATTTACTTACCGAGGGGTAGAGCGTATTTATCCAGCTAGCTTAATTAAATTGTTTTACCTAGTTGCAGCGAATGAATGGCTCGATAAAGGCATGACTCAGCCATCATCGGAGTTAGAGCGGGCACTGCGCGACGCGATTATTGAATCGAGTAACGATGCTACTAGTTTAATAGTAGATATCCTCAGTGGTACAACTTCGGGTCCCGAATTGCCGCCGGGACCATTTGATACATGGAAATATCAGCGACAAATTGTCAATCGCTACTATCAATCGTTGGGTTGGGCAGAATTAGAGACAATCAACGTCTGTCAAAAAACTTGGTGTGACGGTCCCTATGGACGTGAAAGAGCATTTTATGGGCAAATGCTGGAAAATCGCAATATGGTGACTTCCCATGCCACTGCGAGATTGCTGCACAGTATTATTGGCGGTGTGGCTGTTTCTAGTACGCGATCGCAAGCGATGATGGGTTTGCTTAAGCGTAATATCAACCCGGAATTTTTGCCGCAAGAGGTCGAAGAAGACCAAGTTACTGGCTTTTTAGGTGGTGGACTTCCCCAAACTGCCAAACTCTGGTCGAAAGCTGGTTGGACTAGTCAAGTTCGTCACGATGCTGCCTATATTGAAATTCCCGATTTACGTCCTTATTTATTAGTTGTATTCACTGAAGGTAAAGCACAAGCTAAAAGTCGGGATATTTTGCCGTTTGTTTCGCAGCAAGTTGTCGAAGCTGTGAGGAAATTAGGGCAGTAGCAAGTGAGGAAATATTAAACTCTCCCCCGGTTTTGAAATGCGGGGGATTCTTTTTAATTTTATTAGGATGTTTCCTCGACCGGGATATAATACAGCAATTTTTATTTTAATCGAGTACGCATGTAGGGGCGCAAAGCATTGCGCCCTCTTGACTGTGGGATGATATGCTGTACTTCATAAACCTGCAATCCGCTGTAATTCGCCATGAGGGGAGAATCGAGTAATCCCAATTGTCATAGGTGTAGCATGTATCCTTGGAAGTAAAGCTAAGTTAGCAATCTTTACAGCTATGAGTACTAATGCAGAAGACAATAAAAGAGTAAATCGCCAATTCCTCCTCCTTTCTCGTCCAGTTGGAGATATTAAAGAAAGCGACTTTGAGTACACAGAAGTGCCTATTCCAACTCCTAAAGATGGAGAAGTACTGATAAGAAATTTATATTTGTCGCTAGACCCTACTAACCGCATTTGGATGAGCAACATGGTACAGTATATGCCCCCTGTGGAGTTAGGGGAAGTCATGCGGGGTGTAGCAATTGGAGTTGTAGAAGAATCTAAAAATCCTTATTTACAATCGGGGGATGTAGTTACAGGACTTTTAGGATGGCAGGATTACGCACTTTTCAAAGACGAACAAGTAAACTTTTTAAGTAAAATTAACCCTCCTTTGCCCAATCCCTTATTCGCTGCAGTGGGTCTGCTTGGTGTTACTGGTATTACTGCTTATTTTGGCTTGCTAGATATAGGACAACCAAAACCAGGGGAAACCGTTGTAGTGTCAGCAGCGGCAGGTGCTGTTGGTTCGGTTGTAGGGCAAATTGCGGCTCTAAAAGGTTGCCGTGTAGTTGGAATTACCAGTTCGGACGAAAAATGCCAATGGTTAACTTCTTCTGTTGGTTTTGACGCAGCAATCAACTACAAAAATACTGACTTAAACAGTGCATTAGCGCTCGCTTGTCCAAAAGGTGTTGATATATATTTCGATAATGTCGGTGGTTCAATCTTAGATACGGTGATACCGCATCTTAACCTGTTCGCACGCATTCCGTTATGTGGTTTAATCTCAACTTACAACTCAACCGAACCAGTGCCGGGCCCCTATAACTTTGGTTTGATTTTGATGAAGCGCGTGCGGCTACAAGGATTTATAGTTAGTGATTATCGTAACCGTTGGCATGAGGCAATTAAGGATATTGGAACTTGGATAGAGTCAGGGAAAATAAAACAGGAATATGAAATTGTTGAAGGTTTAGAAAATGCGCCGAAAGCTATTCTTAAACTTTTTAATGCTAACAAACTAGGAAAATTAATTTTTAAAATTTCTTCCTTAACCAATGATTAGTTATAAAGATGTTCCTACCCATTCTACTGTTTTTGGTTGTCCTGGTTGCAAAATTGTTACTCATCTTTTCGTATGCATCAATTAGTTTTTGTACTGTGCTAAAATTGGGATAATAAGTCACGAGTATTTTTACTTAAGTGATTGAATAGTAGAGCTTATCTATATGTCGGAGGAATGTTTCGACAGCCGGATTCCCTAACTAAAACCAATGCTGATTCGAGAAAATAATTAAATTAGGGGAATTTCAATTAAAAACTTGGTTCCTTCTCCTAAAGTCGAGTTACAACTTAATTTACCTGCATGTTTATCCTCAATAATTTGTAGAGAAATTGATAGTCCTAATCCCGTTCCTTTGCCAACGGCTTTTGTTGTATACAATGGTTCAAACAATCGTTTCTGTACACCTTCTGTCATACCTAGTCCGTTATCAATAATTCTAATTATGATGCTATTATTAGATACTTCTGTTTGAATATGGATTGTAGGTAAACGTCCATCTTTTTCCCATGCTTCTTCTAATGCGTCGATTGCATTTGCAAGCAAGTTCATAAACACCTGATTAATTTGTCCTGGATAGCACTTAATCAGCGGTAAGTTAGCATATTTTTTGACAACTTCAATCGCTGGTTTCCTTCCCACTGCTTTTAAACGATGTTGTAGAATCATTAGCGTACTATTAAGTCCTTCATGCAGATTGAATGGCACTTTTATATCATCTCCACGGGAAAAGGTTCGCAATGATACGGATATATCTTCAATCCGCTTACTACTCGATTCCATTGAATTGAGCAACTTCCAAAAATCTTCGATAATAAATTTAATATCTATATCTTCTAAAGCTTGTTGAATTTGCACGGAGGGTTGGCTATGCTCTTGTTGATACATATATAAAATATCTTTGAGATTGGTCGTATATTCTTTCGCTAGCGGGATATTAGCAGCAATGGAACTAATGGGATTATTAATTTCGTGTGCGACTCCAGCTACTAACTGCCCAAGGGAAGAAAGTTTTTCTTGTTGTACGAGTTGTAAGAGTACTTTATTTAATTCATCAGTTCGTTCTAAAACTCGCTGTTCTAAAGTTTCATTTAATATTTTTAGCTGTAAGTGAATTTTAACTCTCGCTAAAACTTCCTCTTGTTCAAAGGGTTTAGTAATATAGTCAACTGCACCTAAACTAAGTCCTTTAAGTTTACTCTCAACATCAGCCAGTGCAGTTGTAAAAATCACAGGTACATGTTGGGTAATTGGATTTGCTTTGAGTCTGCGACATGTTTCAAAACCATCAATTCCCGGCATTTGTACATCGAGTAAAATTAAATCTGGTTGTTGACGTTCAACCTGAGTGATGGCACTCTCACCATCCATTACTGCCCGTATTTTATAATCAGCACTTTTTAATGCTTGGGAGAGGACAGATAAGTTAGTTGAATTGTCGTCAACAATGAGAATAAATCCGGTTTCTTGATTAAACATGATAGATAATAGGTAATTGTGAATTGCTTATATAGGGTTGTTATTTAATTTTTACTGGCAAAGAAATAGATACGTAGGGTGCGTTACGCTATCGCTAACGCACCCTACACATACTTAGATATTTTCATAAATCAAACCGGATTCCTGTATAGGCTTGTTATTTAATTTTTACTAGCAAAAGAATAGCATTTGCGATTATGACTCTCAGTATTATTACTCTGTGTCCTCTGTGTTCTCTGTGGTTATTTCATCCATATTTTATTTTCAAAATAAAATCGGAAAACTATAGCTAATATATGATAAAAAATTATTAAATTATTCCGACTTTACTCATTCGTTCTAATAAAAACTGAAGTTCTTTAATCTCATAACGTTCACCTAAACGAATCATTTCTTGAGCAAAGGGAATAAGTTGAGAATTCGATTGTTGAAGTTGGTTAGCAATTTCAACTACAGTATCTATATCTCCAGCTTCTGTTAGTTCCCAAAGTTGTGTCAAAGTATCACGGTCAGGAGGAATAATTTCTTGAGATATTTCTTGTTTTGCAGTCGATGGTGTTTTGGGTTCAAAAATCCACTCTAATTTTAGATGTTGCTGGAGTAAATCTAATAGAGTATTTGCTTCTACAGGCTTTGCTAAGAATGCGTTTGCACCAGCATTGAGACTTTCAACTATATCATTTTCAAATACACTGGCGGAGGATACTAAGATAATTGTTTCTTGAAATTGTGATTGGTAACGCAATTTTTTAATTAACCCAAATCCATCCATCACAGGCATTGCTAAATCGGTAATAATTAAATTCGGAATGCTAGAAATAGCCTTATCTAAACCATCTTGTCCATTCGTAGCTTCAATTAACTCAAACCCAATTGGTTCTAATAAATTTACAATAACCGAACGATTCTCCCAACGGTCGTCTACTACTAAAATCTTAGATTTATCCCCTTGATAGCCAATAATCGTACCTTGTTGTATTTTCGATTCTGCTTCCTGATGTTCAGCTTCTTTTAATTCCACATCAAACCAAAAGACACTTCCTTTACCTGGTTGGCTTTGTACTTGCAGTGTACTTTTCATCAAACCAATAATATTTTGACTGATAGTCAGTCCTAAACCAGTTCCCTCAGCTTGTTTTTTTGTATCCCCAACTTGTTCAAAAGGTAGAAAGATTTTCTCCAGTTGTTGAGGTGTCATACCCACACCAGTATCTTTAATAGTGAAGCGAACCTGATGGATTTTGGATTTTATATTATCATCTTGTTTGTCCACTATCAAAGTGACCCTACCTTCATCGGTAAATTTAATTGCATTTCCTAACAAGTTAATCAGGACTTGGCGCAATCGCTTTTCATCAGCATAAATACTTATGGGTAATTTAGAGTCTGCTTGTAAGTCAAAGATAATATTTTTTTGTTCGGCACGAATGCGGCAAATTTCGACGACACCTTCTATAAAAGATGGGAAATGTAAGGCAGACTCAAATAGTTCCATTTTACGAGCCTCGATTTTGGAGAGGTCGAGAACATCGTTAATTAAAGTTAATAGGTGAGAACCGCATTGATAAATAATTTCTACACCTTTGCGGCCAATATCCGTCAGAGGTTCATTACGTTGTAAAATTTGGGCATAACCAAGGATGCCGTTGAGAGGAGTTCTTAATTCGTGACTCATGTTGGCTAGAAATTCGCTTTTAGCTTGGTTTGCACCGTCTGCTAAAAGTTTGGCTTCTTGGAGTTCCCAGGTGCGTTCTTCCACCCGTTGCTCTAATTGTTCGTTTGTTTTTTCTAAAGCTGTAAACGAAGACCGTAACTGCCCTGCCATCCGGTTGAAGGAGTTCGCTAAAACTCCCAATTCTCGGACATTTGAAGGTGTGACATTTTGATTTAATTTTCCTGTAGCGATCGCAGAGGATGCATCACTGATCTGCAAAATCGGTTTGCTAATCCAGTTCGCCGTATAAACTCCTAGTATAATGGCAACAATTAACGCTCCCAAGCATAACAAGATAGTTGTACGGGTGTTGGTGTTAATTTGTCCCATAAAGTCCGATTCTGGGACAGTCACCACAACAAGCCAATTTAAACCGTATTTATCTTGCCAAGGTGTTACTTTGACAAACTGACGTTGGTTATTAAAGGTAAAATCAAGCTCTTGGGTGCTTTGAATAGTTTGCAGGTTTTTAAATCGTTGTTGCAATACTTGGGCAATTGCCTTAATTAATGGGTCGGGACTATCTTGAGCAATGTAACGTTCTGTAGTGTCTTTTACGTTCCTTAAGATAGATTGATTACCCGAACTAGCAATTAATCGCCCATCGCGTTCCATAATTAATACTTGACCTTTAGGACTCACCTTGAGGCTTTGGAGAAATTTACTTATATCGGTTAGCAGTAAATCAACCGTGATAATGCCCGATGATTTTTGATTTTTGTCATATAACGGATATCCAGCAGTCAAAGCCACATAATAACCATAAGTACCTAGATTTGAGGTATTACCTTGGGTTTTGGGTGCCTCTCCTGTCTGAGCAATTTCCAAATTAGTTGGACTAATTGTACTGATTTTAGTCCAGATAGGCTTACCTGCTTTAACCACTTCTTCATACCATTTCTCTGCTAATGGATTAAAGTCATAGGATTGTAAAAGTTTGACGCGATTTCCTTTATCGTCAGCGATATAATCGAAGCCTTTACCATTGCGATTTTCGTACACCAATAAATCCACACCGTTTAGCCAGCGTCCTGCTCCTGCTTCTCTCCCATCGGCTAAGGTGTAGCTAAGATAGCTAAGATTTGAAAAAACTTTGGCTTGTCTCCAAAAATATTGGGCACTTTCCTGGGGTGAGTTGGTATCTAAGAGTCCAGATGCGATCGCGTCTGCATTCAACTGACAAATTTGATGTGGTAATTGTAAATAGGTATCTAAATGGTCATCGATTTGCTGACTGGCTCTATCAATTAGTTGGCTAGCAAGGTCATTTACAGCTTTTTGTC
>JANNFJ010000617.1:0-2830 GCA_031379725.1 Calothrix sp. OTE_75_metabat_31 | reverse complement strand
GACGCGATATATCGCGTCTCCATATTTTGGGATTATTGCGATATGCGCGACTGCACGCAATGGCGCGATGCCCTTGGCAACGGCTAAAGCCGTATCGCATTACGATGCCTCTACATATTCGCAGTATGTGGTAGGTTCGGGAATAGGTATGTTATCTTCACGCAAACCATCGAGATGGAATGCGATCGCTTGTTGAATTTGCTGTTGCGTTTCTGTAATAGTTGTACCTGTAGCAACACATCCGGGTAAATCTGGAACGTAAGCGCAATAATTACTGTTAGCTTTTTCGATTACAACTGCATAACGCATTAATCTTCTCCGTTATCTTCAGTATCTTCTTTTTGTGGTTTGAGTTGAGCTTGTTTGAGAATACTATTTAACGTTCCTGCTGCTAAATCATCAGATAGTTTTCCTGGTATTGTTACCAAGCCTGATTTTATTGGATGCTTATATTGACGGTGGCTTCCTCTTGTTCGGGCTAAATACCAACCATCCGCTTCTATTAATTTAATCGCTTCGCGTACCCTCATTATACTAGCAAAATTTATATACTTGAGAACATCCGATGCTCCGCAGGAGCGGTCTACGACCACAACTATGCGATAAATCTAACGTTTGCCCTCAAGCAATTTACTAAAAAAACTAAATTATCGACTGCGGAGAAAAATTTGAGTCAGATACACTTCACCTTCATTATTGGCAGCAACCCCAATACCAGTCAGGTTATAACGACCTTTGAGATTAGTTAAATGTCCTGGACTTTTAATCCAACCGCTAACAGCTTCTGCTGCCGGGTCGGGATACCCTTGATTAAAAGCGAGATTTTCGGCGGCACTTTGGAAACGAATAGGTATCGATTTGACGCGCTTTTCAAAACCATGATGGCTAAAAGAAATTTTACCACTTGCCATATTCTGGCTGTGAGTCCTTGCCTGCTTGGAGATTTTAGAGTCGAGAGTCAGTTTCGACAAACCCTTAGAAACCCGATATTGATTAATGCGAGCAAAAATAGATTTTTCTAAATCACTATTATTGAAAGTTGATGATGCTGCTACGCGATTTGATAAAGATGTAGGCTTGCCATAAACAGGCTTTACAGTTGAAGTTTGACCTGGGACGGGATTTGTTGTCAACCCACTGGCAAGGACAAGCGCACTCAAAGCGATGCCAAAAGCAGTTTGCCGAATCATGTATAACTCTTTGGTGTATGGGACTGAACTAAATTGCTTAACGGTTGTTTTTCGATATACAGGTGTACTTATAAGTATTCCGGAATTGTAAAAATCTTTTCAGATTCTGATTCTCGCGTCAATAGCGCCAAAATACAATCTCTAACTATAAAGCAATTACAAATTAAACTTGAATATTTAACAAAGTTAAGATAAAGCGTCCGTAGTATTGCGTAGCCCGATAGTAGGGGCGGGGTCTCCCCGCCCAGACAATACCGGTCTCCCCGCCCAGACAATATCATTGGTAAACTGATTATCTATGTAAAATCAAACAGCCCTGCCTGTAGATTTTGCCCCTACCTCCCCCTTCTCCCATGACTAATCAACTCTACGTTGCAGCTACATTTATTGGATTTCTCGCTTCGATTGTTCTTGTGGGGGTTTACTCTGGAACTCACAAACAAAGCACAACTGCTGATTATTTATTAGCAAATCGGGGAGTAAATCCTTGGTTGACAGCACTTTCGGCTATGTCTACGGGTCAAAGCGGGTTATTATTTCTGGGTCAGGTTGGTTTTGCTTACAAAGCTGGAATTTCGGCGATTTGGTTGGTGATTGGCTGGGCAATAGGAGATTACATTGCTTGGTGGTTGTTTTTTAAGCGGTTGAGGGAAGTTTCCGAAAAAACCTCATCCGATACCGTTTCTGCTTTACTTGCTTGGAATAATTCAGAACAACAGGAGTTGCAGTGCGATCGCATTATCTCCATTGTCTCAGCTTTGGTAATTCTCGCGTTCCTGGGTTCCTATGCAGCATCGCAGCTAGTCGCAGGAAGCAAAGCGCTAACTGTAGTATTTGGTTGGGACTACCACTTGGGAATTATCCTTGGGGCTGTTATTGTTGTTATTTACTGCTTTTCTGGAGGTGTCCGTGCTGAAATTTGGACGGATGCAGTTCAAGGGATAGTTATGATTGCTTCGTTGCTGCTGCTGTTGGTTGTTGCAATCATTAACTGTGGAGGATTAGGAGAACTTTGGACAAAATTAGCAGCAATCGATTCTCAACTTGTGAGTTTAAATCCTAGCAATCTGCCTTTAGGGTTTTTACCCTTTTTCGTAGGTTGGATAGTCGCTGGGTTTGGTGTAGTAGGACAACCCCACATTTTAACAAGGGCAATGGCAATAGATTCAGCCGAAAACGTTAGCTTTGCTTTGAATATTAAAACCGTTTGCGGTCTAACTAATTCATTTTCAGCAATTTTTATCGGTTTGGCAGCAAGGGTACTTTTACCAGGATTGTTGACAGGAGGAGACCCAGAATTAGCGTTACCTTACCTAGCACAAGAGTTATTACCTCCTGCTTTTGTAGGACTAATGCTAGCAGGGGTATTCGCTGCTACCATGTCTACCGCAGATTCTCAGATTCTCTGTTGTTCTGCTGCCATAACCCAAGATATTTTCCCTAATTTTGCCAGTTCTTACAAATTCGTAAAATTGGGAACGCTAACTGTAGCAATGATAGTTTTGAGCATTGCGTTAGTGGGTGATAGTAATGTATTTCTATTGGTGACATTTTCTTGGTCAGCTTTAGCTTCAGGACTGGGACCGTTGTTAATATTGCGTGTTTGTCAACTACCCGTGAGTAGAAATGTAGCATTACTA
>JANNFJ010000615.1:0-8345 GCA_031379725.1 Calothrix sp. OTE_75_metabat_31 | reverse complement strand
GACGCGATATATCGCGTCTCTACATTTTAAATTTAGATCGCAACTAACGGGATTTTATATCAGCGATCGCACCCCTAGTCATTGCGGCTATGGCTTGGTCGGTAGCTTTAGGCAAGTGATAATATTTACCTCCCGATGTGTTTGCCAATTCCTTCGCAAAACCTGTCGAAACAAACTTACTTTCGGTATCAATCACCAAAAGCTGCATCCCCATTGCCCTTATTCTTGCCGCAATATTCAACAACTCGGCTTTAATATCGGGTTTATTCTCTGGGTCTTGCTCCTCACCTAACGAACGCGATAGGGAAATATTACCGCGACCGTCAGTAATTGCCACAATCACAACTTGCCCGATATCGCCGCTCATTTGAGCATTAACCCCTACACGTACCGCTTGCGTTAACCCATGCGCTAATGGCGAACCACCCCCACAGGGCAACCGTTCCAAACGACTTTTTGCTAACGCAATCGAACGGGTCGGAGGTAACAATACCTCTGCCTGTTCCCCTCGGAAAGGAATTAAAGCCACTTGGTCGCGGTTTTGATATGCCTCGGTAAGTAACTGCATCACAGCACCCTTCGCCGACTGCATCCGATTTAATGCCATCGAACCCGACGCATCGACAACAAACACAATCAATGCCCCAGCTTTGCGAACCAAACGCTTTGCTCGCATATCGCTTTGCTCAACTACAACTTTGCGATTCGGTTGTCGTTCTCGACGTGATTTTTGATACGGAGCGGCAGCGCGTAAAGTCGCATCTATCGCAATACGTTTTACCCGACCTTTGGGCAGCATCGGCTTAATGTAGCGTCCCCGGTCTTCCGATAAAATGATGCTACGGCTGCCCGATTTACCCTGGCGTTGCGCCATTTGCGCGAAATACAACACGCTAGGGTCGAGAATTACACCTTCAGGGTCAAAAATAAATTCTTCGGGAATACCTAGAGGTTCTTGTTCCGGTTCTTCCCGGTCTTCTTTATCCTCTTCCTGGTCTTCCTTGTCTTCCTGGTCTTCCTCTTCCCCCTGTTCCTCTTCTTGATTTTGCGGTGGTGGTGGCGGTGGTTGTGGCGGTTCTTCGGGTGGTGGTGTCTGAATTACCGTCGCCCTTGGTACAATTACTAATTCAACGGCACGTTTTAAGTCTTCAGGAGTAACTTGGTTGCGTCCTTCCAAAGCGGCTGCGGCTTTAGCAACACGTACCGCAAAAAGTTCGGCACGGTGTCCTTGGACTTGTCCGCGCACTGCTTCATCTACTAGATAAGCAATTTGTTCGCGGCTGATTTTAACATCTTTGAGCCATTCCCGCGCCAAAATAATCTGAGTTTTGAGTCCGTCGATATCTTCGTTATATTGTTCGAGGAATGCTTGGGGGGAACGTGAGTAAGATATGGCTTGTTCGACGGCTTCAACGCGCTGGTCTAATCCGAGTACGCCATCTGCAGATAGGACAATGGCGATTCTGTCAAGTAGGTGTTCGCGCAATGTCCCTTCTTCGGGGTTATAAGTAGCGATGAATAGGGCTTTGCACGGATGTTGGAAACTGATTCCCTCGCGTTCGATTTGGTTGCGTCCCGACGATAATACACTTAATAGCTGGTTGCTAATTTGGTCGTCGAGTAAGTTAATTTCATCGACATATAGGACACCTCGATTTGCGATCGCTAGCAAACCAGGTTGAAATATCGTGTCACCTTGCTTGACCGACTGTTCCACATCCACCGAACCGAGAAGTCTATCTTCAGTAACACCGAGGGGAATTTGGATAAATGGTGCTTTAATTACTTCTGTTTCTTCTGTACTGTCCTCCAAAAGCAAATCGTCCCAATCTTCAGGGTGGTTGGGGTCGCAATTACTAATGGAACCCTTGACCACTTCGATGGGGGGTAAAAGTGCATGAATAGCCCGTGCCATCACAGATTTCGCCGTACCACGACGACCTGCGATCGCAACTCCTCCCAGCATCGGGTCAACTGCACACAGTAGTAGCGCCATTTTTATCGCTTCCTGACCGACAACCGCAGCCAAGGGAAAAGCTGTAATATTTTGGGTAGTGGATGCAGGCATGGTTATAAACGATTTATCTTATCGGCTTTTAGCATACCAATTTGTGGCGCATTTATTTCATGTTTAGAATATATTAAGACGACGAATATCTAAACTCACTTACCCAGATATAAATTATGAATACTGTTCAAGCGAAACGCTTTACACTATCAGAATATGAAAAATTAGCCGAATTAGGTTTTTTTCACGAAGACAGCCACATCGAATTAATTAACGGGGAAATAGTTCAAATGGCAGCAAAAGGGAAAGCACATGAAACTTGTTTGCGGAAATTATGGAAAGAATTACCTAAGTTAGTAGGTGATAGAGCAACATTACAATCACAAGCACCGATTATATTACCTCCAAATAGCGAACCTGAACCAGATTTTGCTATTGTTCAAAATCGAGATGATGATTATTTTTCTACTCACCCTTCTCCAGAAGATGTTTTGTTAGTAATGGAAGTATCGGATTCATCATTAGATTACGACCAAGACACAAAATTGTCTATTTATGCCAAAGCTAGCATTTCTCACTATTGGATATTTAATTTAGTTGATAACTACCTTGAAGCTTACAGCGAACCATATCAAGATAATCAAGGTAAATATGGGTATCTAAACAAGCGAATTATTTTATCTAATCAAACGGTAGATTTACCTTGCTTCGCAGATTTATCACTGGATTTAAATAAGATATTTTACTTTAAGGAATCTTAACAAAATTTTCTAGTCACTTCATGAAAACTTTATTGGTAAAAGCTATTCGTTTATGCTAGATATAGTAGTACAGCTAAGACATCACCTCAAGCACAATTGTTTGGTCGTTGTCTCAGATGTACTAGCCCTTCTATCCTGCGTTGCGCTGGATTATCCAGTTAACTGAGTAACTCAGTTACACAACGAGAATCAATAATTACAAAACTGATTATCGATTTCCAGTTATTCATATGTAGCTGCACAGATATTCAGTTAGCTGGATATTCGAGCGCAACGCAGGATAAAAGGGTTAGTACATCTGAGACTTTAACCAAATTGACGTGTAAGTAGTAATAAGTAACTGGTATGGTTCATTTTTATAGCCATTTCGGTGTATATCTTACTGCTTTAAATAGGCTGATATCAACGCTGTTAACAAAAAAATCAGATTTTGGAGTTAACCATTATGTCAGTTAAAACAAGCAAAGAGCAAAGTACAGTATCAATTTACTGGGATTATCAAAATGTTCCGAAGCAAGACCAAGCAAATTCAATAATTGATTTTGCTAAATCGAAAGGAAACTTAATTATCAAAAAAGTTTACTTAAATTTAGATTGTGAAAGGCAAGCTGCTGCTAAGACTTTTTTTCAAAATATTGACTTTTCCTACGTGAATATCCCTTGTCCTCTGAAAGATAGTGCAGATAATCAACTTAAGTCTGACTTAATTGATGATATGTCTGATTATCCATCAGACATAGTAATTATAGTTTCTGGAGATGGTGACTTTAGAAATTTAGTTAAACTTCTTAAAGTCCAAGGTAAACATGTTATCGTCTTGGCTCAAAAAGGCAATGTAAAACAATTATTGAAAGAACAAGCTCATGAATTTTATTTTATTGATGAATTACCTAAAAAAGTTAAAAAAGATGTTGAGTCTATAAAATCGACTAAATCTCAAATTGACTATCAGCAAGCTGTCGCTTACCTAACTACAGCTATTAAAACCGCATTGGCTAAAGGAAAAGCAGCAGCTTTAGGCTATATCAACAATTTAATGCTTGAGCTTTTCCCTAATTATCAAGGTGTTTCCTGTATTCGTACAGTAGATGGTAAACAATTTAAAAAATTTGCTCAGTTTGTAGATACTGTGGTGAAAGACGGAAAAGTAAAAAGAAAAAATCAATCTTTGCTTTTGATTGAGTAAACCAGGTGCTTACCGGGGTTTTTCTCGTTGTGCCGACTGACGGGCGGGGGAACCCCGCCCCTACAAATGTATCTCTTGCCTCCTTTTTTTATTGGTATAAATCTCAACGAAATTAGTCAATAATTTTATAATTCGGTTCTGTAATACAGACTAAAGGTTAAAATGCATAAACTGCTACAATTTAAGAACGAAAAATTATTACGCCAAGCCTTAACACACCGTTCCTACGTTCACGAAAACCCCAAAGAAGGAGAACAGAACGAACGTTTAGAATTTCTCGGCGATGCATTATTAAACTACCTCAGCGGACAATACCTATTTAACCGCTACCCTGAAAAAGGTGAGGACGAACTAACACGAAGACGTTCAGCACTCGTCGATGAAAAACAACTTGCTAAATTTGCCATAGAAGTCGGTTTAGACTTCCGAATGCGACTAGGTAAAGGTGCAATCCGCGAAGGAGGCTATCAAAACGAAAACCTCCTCAGCAGTACATTTGAAGCAGCGATCGCCGCCTACTATCTCGATAACAACTCCAATATTGAAGCAGTCAAAGCCATCATCGAACCATTATTCGATTCAGTACCCAAAGACATAGTAGTATCCCGTTCAACCGTCGATTCCAAAAATCGTTTTCAAGAATGGGTACAGCGCAACATCATCCCACCAACCCTCCCCGAATACATCGTCATTCAAGCAGGAGGTTCCCAACACGCCCCAGAATATTTAGCAACAGTATTAGTTGGACAAAAAGAATACGGAAGAGGCAAAGGAAAAAGCAAAAAAGAAGCAGAAAAAGCCGCAGCCGAAAACGCATTATCCCAAATAAAAATACCGTAGGGGCGGGTTAACCGACCATACATACCACCAGCGCAAAAATCAAATAAACCCGCCCCACCCCAACCAAAAACCCCCAAACAACCCATCCCAAACCCAAAAATCAAATAAGTGTATTCCAATTAAAAAAATATCCTTTTTCGATATCGTAGGATAGGCGTCTCGCCTGTCCGAAACACATCTAGACAGGCGGGACGCCTAACAAGACGAGATTATTTATTTCTTGGATTACTCTAAACCTGCCCCACCCCAACCGAAAACCCCCAAAACCAAATATCCAAGCAGAAATCTCACCCCACCACCACCCTTGTCGGCAAAATCACCTTAAAAGTCGAACCTACACCAACCTCCGAAACCACCTCAATCTCACCCTGCAGCGTCTTCACCAACCGTTCAACAATCGCCAAACCCAAACCAGTACTACCAGGAAGATAAGACTTATCTGCAAAACCAACCCGAAAATAAGGGTTAAATATTTTCCCCTGGTCTTCCTTACTAATCCCCATCCCCGTATCCGAAACCATCACCATCCATCTATCCGCATCCAACAATTCACACTTAACCTTAACAACCCCAGACTGAGTATAACGAATCGCATTACTCACCAAATTCGTCATAATTTGTTGTAACTGCAAAGCATCCGTAACAACTTCATCAGGAGCATTCTCGCAATCAATAATCATTTGCAAATTCTTACCCCGTGCCAGAGGTTCCATCATTTCGCGCACATTATTAATAACTTCATGAATATTAGTAACCGAAGGATGTAACTTCAACGTCCCAGCATCAAACTGTGAAATTTCCAAAACATCATTAATCAAACGAAGAATATGTCTACCATTGCCTAAAACACGCTCAATATGCTCTAAATTAGAATATGTATTTCTAACTTCAGGTTCCCCTCGTTGGATGCGTAAAAATAAATCCGAGTAACCAATAATCGAAGTCAGTGGATTTTTGAGTTCGTGTGCTAGAAAAGAAATATTATCCTGATTAGTGCGAACTAAACGAGTTAATTCCTCATTATTGAGCTTGAGTTGACTTTGCAACTGCCCAAATTCTTGTAACTTTTCCGAGACATAGCTTTTAAAACATTGCGCGATCGCTTCATCAATTACCGCATCAATAACTCGCATCGACCGTAACACTTCAGCAGTAGTTCCACGTAATAAATCATTTTCCAAAGTCTCAAATATGACTGTTCTCATGAGCCGATATTCTCTAGCTATTTCTGAAGAATCAAATCCCTGTTCCGCACGGAGAACGCCATGCACTAAACTAGCTTTGACAATCGAATTGATATCGCTAATTTGAGACTCCGCCAGTACCGTTGCCATTGCCTTGAGTACATCGGGCAAATGATTAATAATTGCTGTATTAGTTAAAGTGTTAACGCTGACGATTTGTTTGTCTTCACGAACTGCCACCAGCCATTTATTGATGATTGCATCAGTTTTTTCTACCAATAATTCGCTAAAATTCATTCTGTTATCGCTTCAATTTATTAAAAACCAGCATTGTATGCCATTATTCTAACGATATAACTTTGAGTTATTAAAAAATAATAGAAATTTCACCTACCAAAAGACATAGTTTGTATTATTTTTTATGCTTTAACAACTTACATTCATATAAAATGCTTATGTGGAATAGCTTATACATAGCTTGAGAAATGTTAAATTATATGCTTAATTAGAGTTAGAGTAAGTCAGCCTAATTCAGCAACTCAAAATTGCTTAATAAATACAGGTATAAAAAGTTGCTGGAGCGGAGGAACCAAAATTTGGGGCGAATCTTATACAAAGGTCAGGATTTAAGAGTTATGGAGAATGAATAAAAATTCAACTCCGTGCCTCACAACTTCTCCAAGAAGGGCATCTCTCAGCCCTAGCCCGTCAGCTAACTTCGTCGGCGTTGAGAGGAAACTGAAAAGATAACATTATTTTGATGTAGCAATCTTATCGGTGACCTTGGTTCGTACTACTCGGATTTTTGTACTTGCATATAAAATCTGCTGAGGTTGCCAATGATATTTCAACTGAATTTAGCAGCGATTTTCGCTGTTGCTGGTCAAGCTGCGTGGCGACGTACTAAACCCATTGTCCTGCGCGAGAGTTTTTTGCTACCTTGTGCCGGTTTTCTGGGTGTGATTTTATTGTGGTGGTTGATTGCTTTAGCAAATCATCAACTAATGCCTACCCCAGCCGAAGCATTCGTTGCCAACCTCGACTATATCCTCAATCCCTTCTTTGAACGCGGTCCGGGTAACCTAGGAATTGGCTGGTTATTACTCTCAAGCTTGCGTCGGGTATTAATTGGCTTTTCGCTTGGTGCATTAGTAGCCATTCCGCTAGGCTTTCTAGTTGGCATGTCCAAGCAAGCAATGATGGCACTCAATCCCGTCATTCAAATCTTCAAACCCGTATCACCCTTAGCATGGCTGCCGATTTCCCTCGCCATCTTCAACCTGGCAGACCCATCAGCAATATTCGTAATTTTTATCACTTCACTTTGGCCGACAATACTTAACACTGCATTAGGAGTTTCTAGTGTCAATAAAGATTACATCGACGTTGCACGAGTTTTAGAGATGCCGAGATGGCGGCAAATTACCAAAATTATTTTGCCTGCAAGTCTGCCCTACATTTTCACTGGGTTACGCATTAGTTTAGGAATCGCTTGGTTAGTAATTGTCGCCGTCGAAATGCTCACGGGTGGTGTTGGGATCGGGTTTTTTGTCTGGGACGAATGGAGTCGTCTGAATTTAAACTCGGTATTTCTTGCCGTATTAGTAATAGGTTTAACTGGGCTATTACTCGACTATGCAGTTGGCAAAATCGAAACATTCGTTACCCATCGTAAATAGACCCTACTCCTGACTCCCTCATTTTCATGAATAATAATCATTGGACGCGGCGCGAATTCATCAAAGGAATAGGAATTGCCGCCGCAAGTACTACCATCTCATCCTGCGCTATTAATGCCAACCGTGCCCCGAAAGGTCTATCCAAACAAGCCTTAGAAATTGAACAAATTGTTAACCCCAAAACCTTAGAAAAACCCAATCTCACCATTGGTTACGTCCCCGTCAACGACTGTGCCCCCTTTGCAGTAGCCTGGGAAAAAGGACTTTTCCGCAAGTATGGCTTAAATGTCACCCTCAGCCGCGAAGCTAGCTGGGGAACCTCACGCGACGGAATCATTTTCGGGCGTTTAGATGCTTCGCCTGTGGTCTGCGGTGCAGTCACAAACGCCCGCACAGGGGCAGAAGGGGCACGTCATGCACCTCTATGTGCTGCAATGACGATTCACCGTCACGGCAATGCCTTAACGATGAACAAGGCAATGTGGCAAGCCGGATTGCGTCCGTGGAGTGAGTACAACGGGGATTTAGAAGCATTTGGGCGCGACTTTCGCGGGTATTTCGATAAATTGCCCCCCGAAAATCGAGTTTGGGCAGTTGTTTTAAGTTCATCGATTTACTATTACTTTGTTCGTTATTTAGCGGCAGCATCAGGAGTTGCCCCCGACGAAGAATTTCGCATCATTATTA
>JANNFJ010000588.1:0-5766 GCA_031379725.1 Calothrix sp. OTE_75_metabat_31 | reverse complement strand
TTAAGCTTAGTGACGGTGCTATTGTTTTTACTGGTAAAAACTCAAGTGATAGTGAATCATCAGCTTATTTGTTAGGACAAAAACACGCTTGGTATTTACCAGAAGTCAACCAAGAAGGAAAGATTGACCATATCGTTATTTACGCAGAAATGGGTTTTGACGAACGAGCTATTAAAGCTTTAACGCAACTGCAAGTACTTAGAAAAGTATGGGTTGCCAACGCTGACAACGTACAAACAATTTTGATATCCTTCGGACTATTAGAAAATTATAAAACAAACAAGCTAGCAAAGGACAAATACTATCAAGTAATTGGTGACAGTACTAAATGGCGTAGTTTAACTCCCGTAGTATTAACCCGTCACTCCAAACCAAAGCTTATTCCTGGTACTCATTTTCACATTGATGGAGCTGAACACCAAGCGCTGAAATTATTGACACAACTGAATTATCTACAGATTAATCTTGAAATCAATGAAATTATTGCTGATGGAGAATGGTTATGCTTACAAACACCCAATGGTGAGCCAATAGTTAAGGTAAAATCTTGTAATAATGGCATTATTAAGCGCTGGAATTGGGAAAACTTTCAGCGTCATCGATATCGCGGCAATGGGCAAAAGTCCTCAGATAAGGGGCATTGGTTTGAGATAGAATTTGCAGAGGCAACATCGGGACCAATTGCTCTTGGTTATGCGGCTCATTTTGGTAGCGGTACTTTTGTACCATTAGAGTCATAAATTTGCGCTAACCTGGGGGTGTAATTTTAGCAAAATTAAAAAAATGCTGGAATTGCTTGCTGTATATATCTTCCAGCCTATGGTTAAAAATATTGGTTAGCGCAATCGGTGAAACCTTTGTCTGGTAATAGTTTGAGGCTTTTTTATGAGAGGTACGATGAGAAGGGCGATCGCTGAAATGAAGTTTTTTTCGAGGTTCACACTTTTGCCTGCTGAAAGCTATATATGGTAAGCTTTTAGGAAGCGAGCAGTTACTCCGCACCTTTTAGGTGTCTCATGTACGTATGGAGGTAGAGGTAAAGTGCGGCAATAATTGCGGAGTTACTCCGCACCTTTTAGGTGTCTCATGTACGTATGCAATAGATAATAAATGCTTATCATATGACACTTCAGTTACTCCGCACCTTTTAGGTGTCTCATGTACGTATGTAATGTTGTTCACTATTTATAAACTCTTTAGACGAAGTTACTCCGCACCTTTTAGGTGTCTCATGTACGTATACTAAATTTTTATCTAAAAAGTGTTGACATTTTGTTACTCCGCACCTTTTAGGTGTCTCATGTACGTATATCGTCGTAGGCTTTTTCTGGCGCTAAATTTCTTGCGTTACTCCGCACCTTTTAGGTGTCTCATGTACGTATAGAAACTCACATACGCAACATGCTTATGAAAACTGTTACTCCGCACCTTTTAGGTGTCTCATGTACGTATATTCTAACCTAAAATTAGGCAGTTTAACGGGTAGCAAGTTACTCCGCACCTTTTAGGTGTCTCATGTACGTATACACGGTATATATCCAAATTCATGCCGTTCATGTTTGTCGTTACTCCGCACCTTTTAGGTGTCTCATGTACGTATACTGCATACGGTTCAGTCCATTCAGTTACTCCGCACCTTTTAGGTGTGGCTCCATTGAAGCTTGAAACTTCTAGGGGAGCATCCAGTTTTGGCACATTTATAGTTACTCCGCACCTTTTAGGTGTGGCTCCATTGAAGCCAGATGATGCCGATGCTTGCACTCTGTGGATTTTGTTACTCCGCACCTTTTAGGTGTGGCTCCATTGAAGCGATTACGGTATATCAAGATGGCCAACTATACATACAGTTACTCCGCACCTTTTAGGTGTGGCTCCATTGAAGCTTTGAGAAAATAGGGGTCACAGACGCAAGCAAAGTTACGTTACTCCGCACCTTTTAGGTGTGGCTCCATTGAAGCCTAGTACCTGCTTCCCCTCTTGATACCTCCCCCCGTTACTCCGCACCTTTTAGGTGTGGCTCCATTGAAGCACGATTAGGCGCAGGACGTGCCACCTCGAAATTTTCCAGTTACTCCGCACCTTTTAGGTGTGGCTCCATTGAAGCATAGCCGGACAATCGACCAGGCGATCGCACTGGTAAAGTTACTCCGCACCTTTTAGGTGTGGCTCCATTGAAGCAAATTCAAGGACGCAGGCACAGACTCTGCACCAGCACGTAAAATAATAGTATGTGCATCTAGAAAATATTAATCAAATGACGCGATTTGTACATGACGAGTTTGCCAAAGATTATCTAGAAGAATTACTCAAATCTTATGGGGAGGTAACATCATCGGTAAAAGTCTCAGGAGAGATAAAAGAAATCGACGTTTTATTTATCCCCTCAGCAAAGCAAACTTCTAATTTACAAGTGTTGGGATTACTCGGCAGATTTGCCGAACATCCTGCAATATTAGAAGTATTTCGCAATCCTGCTTCTACAGATGAAATTTGTGACTGTATTATAAAAGTATTGGAAGTAAAGGCTCAATTGCGGCGCGAAGCCAAAGCAAATGACTCCAAGCTCCAAGAAGGGACAGTTCCCAAATTGTGGGTACTTACACCTACCATTTCTGTACCTAGATTGTCTGATTTTAACGTTAAGCAAGAAGAGGGATGGTTGCCAGGAATATATTTTCTAGGCAATGCCTTGCGGTCAGCAATTGTAGCAATACACCAATTACCACCCACACCGGAAACTTTGTGGTTAAGATTATTGGGTAGGGGTAGCGTGCAGGAACAAGCTATTCTTGAATTACAAGCGCTACCACCAAATCAACCATATCAACAGGCAACCCTCGAACTTGTTTACAACTTGCGCGAGAATCTGAGGGTTAATCAAGAAGTAGATAATGATGATAGGAAATTAATTATGCGATTAGAACCAATTTATCAACGCAACCGCGAACAAGCTAAACTTGAGGGAAGACAAGAAGGGAGACAAGAAGGGAGACAAGAAGGGATACAAGAAGGAATACAAGAAGGGAGAATTTATGGAGAACGTCTTGTCGTCGAAAATTTACTACAAGTTCGTTTTGGTACTTTAGATGATGAATTAAACGCTATTATTTCACCAATATTAGCTTTACCTCCATCCGAATTTACCCCTCTGCTAATGCAATTGTCTAAAGAAGAATTAATTGCTCGGTTTGGTGGACAATCTTGATATTAGTTTTATTAGTCAGATTCAAGTTAAAATATTTAACATTTTTCCCACCCTAGTTTATTGAGGGTGGGATTTTATTAATATAGGATGGGTGACTACAAGTATCGTCGAGAAGAAAACTTTTTGCAGCAATCCATTAAAAATGGATTGCCAATCGCAAGTGGGAATTATATATTATTTCCTTCCTGCTTCTCTATTCCCTACTCCCTATAATTTCATAAAGCTTGCTTTCAAATTTTTGCATACAAGCTGACCAATCAAATGGCATTACTGATAAGCGTGCTTGTTGCGACATTTGCGCTCTTAATTCGGGATTTTCGAGAAGTGTAATTATCTTATTCGCAAAATCTTGCGGGTCATTTGGTTCTGCTAAAAACCCATTTTGACCGGGAAAAACTTGTTCCCATGTTGAAGTTGCTTTTGCTGCAACTACTGGAGTTCCTGATGCAAGTGCTTCATTGTTTGCTGTACAAAAGTTTTCTGTCAGCGATGGATTTATAAATACATCAGCACGAGCATACCATCCTAAAAGTTCTTTACCGTGTGACTCACCCCAAAATGTGATTCCATTCGCATATTTTTGAGCTAATTTGCGAATTTCCTCATCCTGGGGTCCTGCACCAATAATTACCATGTGAACATCGGGAATTTTTGCAGCAATAAGTGGATAAGCATCGATTAGTTGAGTAACATTTTTTTCGTAGGTAATGCGTCCTAAAAACAAAATTGTCGGTCGTTTATCGTTGGGGATTGGGTCGTGGCAAATATTTGCAGGTTGAAATTTTTGACAATCAACTCCTTGATAAGGTAGGTATTCGCTTCGTTGTGATTTTAATTGTTGATACCTTTCAAGCTGTTGCCGTGAGGGAAAGAAATTCACGTCATATATTTCGCTGAAGCGCTTAATAATACCTGGCAATACTGGACTAATCAATTTAAAGAATGTTTTGCCTAAGTAATATTCAATGTAAGCAACAATATCAGTATGGAAAAGTGAAATTGTTGGTGTGCCTGTAAGTTTAGCATATTCTGCTCCAATAGGACGGCCATAACCTTGCAAATATAGCGAGTAAAAACCTCGCATTTGTGCAGCTTCTTCGACTATGACAATATCGGGTTTGAATTTTTTCAGTAATTCTGTATCGCTCCAATATCGATGGTTTAGAGGTTGAGGAAGTGACTTATAAAATATTAGCGGTTGTGTAGGGAAAGCATAGTGAGAAAAATTTGGGAAATGTTTAACTTCATCTAATCCCGGCATTGGACGTTTGCCGACACGTTGAGGGTATTTGTCATTAAATTCTGGATGGATGAGGAAAACTTCATGTCCTTGTTGGAGTAACCAAGAAACTCGTTGATGTACTGCTACAGATACCCCTGTTAAAAAAGGTGCGTATAAGCTCGTAATAATGGCAATCCGAAGAGGTTTTTTGTTCATAATCGTAGGAATATTTTGCTTTTGAAATCCGTAAGATAGGCATCTTGCCTGTGTCTTGTAAGATAGGCATCCTGCCTGTCTTATGTCTTTATAGGACTTAAGGGATTGGCATTGCTGAATGAGTGTTAATTTGCCTCGCGCAGAGTCGCAGAGTCGCAGAGAGGAAGGGATTAAAATGCTTTATTTTTAAGGGTAGACAGGATGCTTACCTTACGTTTATGAATCGAGAGAATACTTCATTTTGATATTGATTGTTGTGTTTTTTCTCAATGCAAAGCTGGCATTGCTAAACTTTGGACTACCTGTTGTAACTGAGACGATGGGGTTACGAGAAATACCAAAACCTTCTTCTGGTATTCCTAGAAAATTACTATTTAGCTTTGCATCTCCATTTTCATCATCAACTATCGCAATCGCATAAGTGCCGTATTTTAGCCCAGAGAATTGCTTTTTGACCGAAGTCCCAGTATTGGGAATACAAGCACTTTTAACTTCGCTTTCATTGGTAGTAGGAAATCCACGTTCGTTTGAGAAAACTCGCAAACAAATTTGACTTTTGTGCTGTTTCAAACCATTGACGACAACTGTTAGCGTTGCAGTCTGTTCGGCATTTGCGGCAACTGCTAAATTGATGCTAGCTAAAGCAGCTACTGAAACAAGACTCGATGCCAAGAACTTCAGGTTTATACTGTTTATTCTCATGATTCTCCTCAATATTTACCAGTAAAAATGCCATTTCTTCTGAGCAAGTTGATGATAAAACTTCCAATTTTCCATGTATACAGTTTTAAGTAAATCCCATGTTCCATTGGAGCCAAATTTACTGACAATTGCTAACTCAGATGCGTAATCGGACATTTGTTGAGATACTTTATTTGGTAACATAGCTATGCTATACATAGCTGTAACTAATGATTCTTTTGCTATTTCTTGAGCAATACAATTTGTAGATAACTTTGATAAACTACAACCATAGGAATAATCGGGAATACACAAACCATTGAGGGCAAATATTAATTTGCTATTCCAATTACCGGGTAGAGATTCTTTGATTGCTTGGGTTACATCTCGATCTGCGTCTATTTTTAAATCCCCAATTTTATCACCAGGACAATAAAAACGT
>JANNFJ010000583.1:0-2362 GCA_031379725.1 Calothrix sp. OTE_75_metabat_31 | reverse complement strand
GGGCACGCTGCGCGAACGCACTACCCATCAGAATTAATGACACGGAGTACTAGTATAAATAATCATAAAGTGTAAATACTGTCTGAGAGTCATACGGAGTTGGTAGATAGCGGTATTTTTAACTAGTAAAAATTCAACAGTATGCAGAAAATTTACAAACTCTTCGATAATTTTATCAAAATTATACACAATTAAGTTTAAACTACTGATTAATTTGATGACAGTAAGTAAAATTTACGATCTGTTACCACCATAGTTTGCAGTAGGTGGTTTGCGGTATTAACTCGCGCCATCTATATATTGGGCTGCCAAGGGATAGACAACTATTCCCATCAGGGTGCAATTTTAAGAAAAGTGACTCTAAATGCAAATTGGATACTAGTGAGAATTGAATAATGCTCAAAAAACTTCTTCTACCAACTATCGTAATTTCTGGTACATTGTTGGCTGGCTTCGGTGTACTTCTAGCAACCCAGGGTTCTAAGCCAATCGAGATTCAACTTGATAACCGACAGTTTTTTTACGGCGAACTCAGGGATGTTATTTCCCCCCCCGTTGGAGCTTTAATTAGTATTGGGGTCGGATTAGCAACTGCATCATTGATTGGATGGCAACAAACAAAAAAAAGAACCGTGGCTTTACAAGTACAGGTATCTCAACTACAAAACCAAATTTCGGATCGAGATAGTCAAATACAAGAACTTAAAGTCGCACCATCGAGTCTAGTTCTTTCTAAGCTTGACTGGTTCCTCCAACAGGAAGCCGGACAAACACCTTTCTTGGCATCGGAAGTTCTAACACCATCACAACTTCCACTAGTTCAGCCAATAGCAGAACCAGTTGTAGCTACAGTTTCGGGGTTTGATTACCAAGTTATAACTACAAATGAGTCATCTAATCAGCCATCACCGCAAACTGCTGCTTCGGCATTCCCTACGGCACAGTCAGTTCTTGGTTTAACTCAACAGTATGGCAAAACTAGGTCATCTGCCCAAACGTCTGTAAAATAAGCACTTCATCAAGTTAGGTTTTTTCCTTATTTTGGGAATTGAATTAAATTTATCAGCGTTGTACAGTCAAGCCTACCCCTCTCATGAAGAGAGGGATTAGGACTCTCACAAAGCCGTATTTTCACTGAGGTAAATTTATCAGAAAACCTGGACTCCTTGGTTCTAATTGATGAGAGAATGTTAAAAGCATTACAAAACTTTAAAGTTACTCATCATGGCTCAAATCCAATTTTCTAAAGGTATTAATGAAGATGTCATTCCCGATGTGCGTTTGACGCGATCGCGCAGTGGCGAAAGCGGAACCGCGACTTTCATTTTTCAAAACCCGAAAGCATTAAGTGCTGGCAACACCGAAGAAATAACCGGGATGTATATGATTGACGAAGAAGGGGAAATCGTGACCCGTGAAGTCAAGGGTAGATTTGTCAATGGAAAGCCAGACGCTTTAGAAGTACTATTATTGATGAAATCAGCTTCAGAATGGGAGCGGTTTATGCGGTTTATGGATCGTTACTCCAAAGAAAACGGTTTGGAATTTGGACAAGCTTAATTAAGTTAAGAGTTAGGAGTTAGGAGTTAGGAGTTAGGAGTTGGGAGTTATAGCAGTTCCCGACCAGGTGAGGTACATATGTAGGGGCGCAAGGCATTGCGCCCTGATCTTAATGTAAAATAGCCATACCTCAATAGGTTAAGAAACGCTATAGGAATAACACAGTTCTTGGCTGTTTACTAACCAAAACTCCTTATACGATTAAATAAGTTATGTCTTAAACTCCTAACTGTTTAATTTTAGCAATGAAAAATCTTCCCCATCCAGATATACCGGGCATTGCGGTCAATTGTGCTGTCATTACAGTTAGCGATACGCGCAATGTCGAAACTGATAAAAGCGGACAATTAATTCGAGAATTACTGGTAAATGCAAATCATGTTGTTATGATTTATACAATAATTCCAGATGAGCCAGCACAAATCCAAACGCAGATGCAGCAAATAAGAGAGCATGGGGATATTGATGCGGTGATTTTTAGTGGTGGTACAGGTATTGCACCAAGGGATACTACTTATGATGCTCTAGCACAGTTGCTAGAAAAAACCTTACCTGGTTTTGGCGAGATATTCAGATTTTTAAGCTATCAAGAAATCGGTTCACGTGCTTTTGCATCACGTGCAGTTGCTGGTACTTACCAAGGTAAATTAATATTTTCACTTCCTGGTTCAAGTAACGCTGTACGCTTGGCAATGGAAAAATTGATCTTACCAGAACTCGTTCACTTGGTGAAGCAGTTGAGGGGCTAGTAGTCTGTATCATTAATTCTGATAGTGCGAGCATCCTGCTCGCGTATTATATT
>JANNFJ010000554.1:0-5647 GCA_031379725.1 Calothrix sp. OTE_75_metabat_31 | reverse complement strand
GTGTCTATTAAAGTAATCCAAGAAATAAATGATCTGTAGGATAGGCATCTCGCCTGTCTGTGATATTTGTAGGACAGGCGAGACACCTATCCTACGGTATTGATTTTGGATATTTATTTAATTGGAACACTCTTACTGTATTGCCTTACCTTTACTTTCTCCTTTCAATACTGCGTCATTTTTGGGTAATTTTAATCCGTAGAGACGTTACATGTAAAGTCTCTACGGGGTTTGGGAGTAAAACCTACGCAGTATTGCTTCCCTTTGTTCTCTACTTTCTTTTACTCAAAAAAATCATTAAAAATCTTCTGTATGTAAACAATATAATAGAGGCGTTATGTTGAACGTCTCTATTATTTTATATTTAGTATTTCTTAGAAAAATAATTCAAGAAAGTTTAGCTTAGAGTGAGCTATGAAGAGTTATTTACTTACTACCAGCAACTCCAAGATATTCACTCATAATGCTTACTTACAAGCTTTTCAACAATCCTAGCATACCATGTCCGGTAAATACTTCTAATGCAATCAGCGAGATAAAGCCAATCATTGCTAAACGACCATTGAGCAATTCAGCGTAGGGAGTAAAGCCAGTGCGATCGCCTTGTGCATCGACGTAAACTTTAGGTTCAATTGCAAAATTGTTTAATTTACCAGCCTCGTCAACAATAGCACCTTTATAAGTCATGAGCTTTCCTTAAGTTATGTTTAAGCTTATGTAACAAACTGTAACGCACTAGTTAATTTTTGTAAAGAAGATTAATCATTATGAATCGGTAATTTAGGTGTACTCATGCGGATATATAATAGAGGGTTGAAGATTTATTTAAATTATTCGGGTAAATAAAAAAAATCCATATGCGTCTTTTGATATGTACGATATATATTTATGGATAAATTTCGAGTTGAGGTTTTAGCCAAAACTCCCAACCCTCAGCAGACAATCTATGCAGCAATGCACCAAGACTACACCGAAGCTTTTGTGTATGATGAACGTGCAAGCTTTCCGACAGAGGAAAAATGCGGTGAATTAATTATTAAACGTTTACTAGCGGGAGAACGAGGGCATTTTGGTCCCATAGAACATCCGCAAATAGTATTCAACTGCGGTTACTTTCCCCATAGCGTCATGCAACAGGCACGTACTCATCGGACTGGAGTATCATTTGACGTACAGTCATTTAGGTATACCAGTAACCAATTTATTGATGTAATCGAGGGTAAGAAAGATATTGAAGAGATTTTCTACCTGCGTCCAGTTGGCTATTATAACGACCGACAAGGTAAAAAATATTATTATTCTCCCGAACAACGTACTCTTGATTTACTCTGGTGCATGGAAGCAGTGAAGCGATATAAAGCTGATATGGATGCAGGAATGTCTGAAGAACATGCACGTGGGAAAGTACCCTTTGATTATCGGCAGCATTTTGTCGTCAGTTTTAACTTGCGATCGCTTCTGCATTTTCTCGACTTGCGGTACAAAAAAGACGCACAACTCGAAATCCAGAAATTATGTGAAATGATGTTTCCCCATTTAGAAGAATGGACTCCGGCAGTTGCCACATGGTACAAATCAACCCGTCTTGGTAAAGGAAGACTTGCACCCTAAGAAGGGTGTGGGATGTGGGGGAATAATAAAATAATTTCCCCTGCTTTCCTAATTCGCTATATTCCCTACATCCTAAACCTAAACTTTTGCTATTGTGACAATTTCATCTTGGTCTTGATACTTACCTTTGCGAGCATCGTAACTAATAGCACATGGTTCCCCTTCCAAAAATAATAACTGTACTACACCTTCATTCGCGTAAATTCGGCAATCGGCGCTGGAAGAATTAGAAAATTCCAAGGTAAGATGACCGCGCCACGCAGCTTCGGCAGGTGTTAAATTTGCGATTATTCCGCAACGTGCATAAGTAGATTTACCAATACAGATAACTGTAATATTGTCGGGAACTTGGATTTTTTCAAGGGCAACACCTAACCCGTAAGAATGTGCAGGCAATATAAAATACTTACTGCTGTCTTCGCTATGAAGTTGCGTCGATTCCAGATTTTGTGGGTTGAAATTTTTTGGGTCAATGACAGTTCCGGGAATGTGGCGGAAAATGCGGAACTCAACAGGCGATAAGCGAATATCATACCCATAAGAAGACAAACCATAGCTAATTGCATGACGTGATGATTTGGCACTGCCGTCTTTAACTTCCCGGATTAAGCTAGGCTCAAAGGGTGCAATCATACCCTGTTGAGCCATTCGTGTAATCCAAATATCGTTCTTAATCACAAGTCCAAAATAATCCAAACGAAATAACTAGGATACCTTGAATGAGGATAGATAGTTTCGCTTTGCTACAATTCTCCATATATTTAGGTTAGTGGTTCATGTCATTAATTGTGATGGGTTGGATAGATTCGATAACTGTAGGTTGGGTGCCTATCGAATTGTTCGTTTTTTTGAAAATTCCCCACAAGGCTTATTTTTAGGGGTTAATTGGACGCGTTTTTTGGTCGCAAAGTTTAGTACAGTTGTTCGCGTTGAAAGGGCTGGCTTTTAGCCCCCCAATTTATCACTCTTGTTGGGGGGATCAATTTCTTAACCTACGCAGTATTGCGACCCAACCTACCATAACCCACCAAAACGGTTGGACATGGAGTGTTAGTTCGGACGACGAATCTCAGTAATTTGGTCAGCTAAATCCGAAATTGACTTTGGCATCGCAGAACCGGTGAGAATTAGATCGATATGGGGGGGACGTTTTGCCAAAAATGTTAAAACTTCGGTTTCGGGAATTAAACCTAAGTTGATTGCCAAACTTAATTCATCAAGTACAACCAGAGAATACCGACCTTCTAGGACAACTCGTTGTGTATGTTGCCACAGCTTTTGTAGCGATTCGGTTTCGCTATCTTCGAGGTGGGGTGTATCAATGCAACGGGGTAAATCGCAGCGAATCCAATCAAGTTTTTGTCCCAATTTCGTTGGGTGTTCGTGCCCTTGATTAATACCACCTTTGAGAAATTGGACAACTAAGACTGAAGTCCCTTGACCAGCAATCCTCAGTGCTTGTGCCATAACGTTGGTAAAAAAGTTACGGTGTGAGCTAGTAAAAACTTGTATTAAGCCCTCAACTGTATATGGTGACTCTAAAGCCGTATTTATACTGGTAGTTTCTAATTGAGTAATCATGGTCAATGTTTAAAAAATTACAAAATATTTGTATGATTTTGCTGGTGCTAACAGTACTGATTCAACCTATGTAAGCAGGTTTTTTTTGTCGGAAAAGCAATTAGCCTTACTAGTCAAGCACTTGGGCTGCATCTAAGTCAACAGCTATCTCAATTTATTTTTAAATTCTTAAATTAATAAATTGTCGAAATAGTCACAAAGTAATTTAAGTACAAAATAGTTCAAGCCTAAACTGGAAATTGCTAATTATCAGATGTTACATTTGCTATTCGTTTGGGCAAAACAAACTTAGATAGTTTGAATTATGACTGAATTAGGGGTGTTTTGTGGTGCGATTAGTAATTTTGGGTAGTTCGGGTTCGGGGAAAAGTACCCAAGGAGAAAGACTTTGCGATCGCTTTGAGATTCCGCTTATTTCCACAAGTATTTTGCACGAGGCTACTAGTTGTATTCCAGATTATGGTTCTCATGTTCAGCCCCATATCAAACAGGATGAACTAATGCCTAACGAAAAAATGATTGAATTTGTACTAAAGCGCTTGAAAAGCCCTAACATCGAGAACGGTTGGATTATAGAAGGTTATCCGCATACTGCTTCTCAAGCTGAGGAATTGGATTTTTTGCTCAATGAACTAGGACAAAACCTCGATTGGGCAATTTATTTACAGGTGTCGGAAGCTGTAATGGTAAATCGTTCGTTAGGGCGTTCTTTGACCGACGAACGTCTAGAAATCGTCCATCGTCGTGTCGAGTTGTTTTATGACCGCACAATCCCAATTTTGGAATATTATGACCGTCATCGCCGTTTGCTAACAATTAATGGCGACCAAATGCCAGATATCGTACAGCAAAGTATTATTTCGCTCTTAGGAAGTAAGTAAAACGCTCATTTCGGTATAAGAAATGCGGAAGGATTGATTTTATTAATGGTTTTGTAATTTAACTTAATTTTTTAAAATATTTCATATGAATATGTGGGTTAAAATTAAAGTTAATTTTGATTTGAAATGTTGCGAATTAATATAACTAAAAATTAATAACCCGATAATTTTTATACTCTAGGTTTTACAGTATTGCCTAGAGGATGTATTGTGAATATTTCCTGAATTAGAAATTTTGAGGTAAATCTCATGTGGCAGCGTTCCGACGGTCGGCAACCCTATCAACTCCGCCCTGTTAGCTTTGTGCAAGACTTTACGCGGTATGCAGCCGGATCGGTACTAGCAAAGTGTGGCGATACCCAAGTACTTTGCACCGTCAGCCTTAGCAAGGGAGTACCAAGGTTCCTGGAAGGTAGTGGTAAAGGTTGGTTAACTGCGGAGTATCGCATGTTGCCATCGGCAACGCAACAACGCCACGAACGCGAAGTTTTAAAGTTATCGGGACGAACCCAAGAAATTCAGCGATTGATTGGGCGGAGTTTGCGGGCTGCGTTAGATTTTGAAGTTTTGGGGGAACGGACGCTGACTGTGGATGCCGATGTCTTGCAAGCTGATGCTGGGACACGGACGACGGCAATTACTGGCGGATTTGTCGCGCTTGCCAGTGCCATTTCTAAATTGATGCAGGAAGGGATATTAGAACGTTCTCCCCTGGTTGGACAAATCGCAGCTGTCTCGGTGGGGTTGTTGTCGGGTGAGGCGTTTTTGGATTTAGACTATACCGAAGATGTGGCAGCAACGGTTGATTTTAATGTTGTAATGAACCAAAATTTAGCAATTATCGAGGTTCAAGGAACCGCTGAATCCGGTAGTTTTAGCCGCCAGCAGTTGAATCAATTAATGGATTTTTCTGAGAAAGGTATTCACCAGTTACTAATAGCGCAACGTAATGCGATTCCCAATTGGGAGGGAATCTTTGGGTAAGGGCTAGAATCTTAAGCTTCATAACCCTCCCTAGCCTCTTAACTCTGTGTTCTCTGTGACTCAGTGGTTGAATTATACTGCAAGCGGTTAGCTATTAGCACTTAGCTATTAGCCAAAAGCCAACCACTAAATGCTAATAGCCATTTTAACAAGTCAAGACGATTAGAATCCAGGTTTTGCAGGATTTACCGGATTCTGACCTCCAAGAACATCCTCAATTAATTAAAACTTTTAGTGGGTGAACCATCATATTGGGGAGAATTTCGCTATTGTAATCGGTGGAAGTCAGCAACATCATGGTGAAGCTATGAACCGAAAAATTGAAGTTTTACCCGACCAGACAGCCTTAATTGCGCGATCGCTCGAATTAATTTTATCGAAGGTAGACGCGGCAATCAAGGAACGCGATCGCTTTACAATTGCCCTCTCCGGTGGTAGTACACCTAAACCACTGTATGAGGCGATCGCCAAGCAAAACTTGCCTTGGGATAAAATTCATGTGTTTTGGGGCGACGAACGCTATGTAGCGCCCGACCATCCCGATAGCAACGAACTGATGGCGCGTGAAGCCTGGTTAAACAAAGTTAATA
>JANNFJ010000515.1:0-1566 GCA_031379725.1 Calothrix sp. OTE_75_metabat_31 | reverse complement strand
ACGCAAAGAGCAACAGAAATCGGCTTAGTACGAAAGATTTTTCTGGTTGAAGCTTATGTTTTGCGAACTCAGTGCTACTGGGTCGTTTCTTGCTGCTTAGTCTAAACTCCAGTATATATACGTAGGGTGCGTTAGCGCTCTTGGTAACGCACCGTTTCTAGACCTTGGTGTGTTACGAGAAGCGCTAACACACCCTACACATACCTAGATTTTTCCATAAATCAAACCGGATTCCTATATAGCCGATTTAGAGTTGTAGCTCATAAAATCAGCATTTTCGCAATACTGCATAGGTTTTGAAAATAGCGAACCGTGAAACCCTTGTAGAGACTTTACATGTGGTGTTACGTAAAAGTACGTAACGCTCAAATATTATAAGTCAAAATATTAACTAAAAGTTGGAAAATATTTTACTTGGTTGCTTCAATCAACTAAATTTTAATAATGAAAAATATCAAAATGTGAGATTTTTGTAATTATTTATAGTAAAGTAATATTACAGCTTTAGCCTTCTCGAAAGTTAGCGATAAAGCAAAAAATAAATCAAAAAATTCGATTAAATCAAATAATAAATCAAATTTATTTGCGCTTAAGTATATGCATACAATCAATCTTGGTCGGCAGAAATTTTTTCAACCATTTGACCAACTCTCATTTATCCAACAAGTCGCAAGAGATTATAGTAGCGGTCAAATAACAGTATTTAGTCTTTCACAAGTTTGGACAATTCATTTAGACAGTGGAAAAATTGTCTATGCATGTCAAGCTAACGATATGTGGGAACTATTTTACCGAAAGCTACAAAAGCAAATACCAACTTTAAATAACCAATTAAATAACCAAGTTTGCAGTCACTTAAAAACAATATTTGACCGTGCAAAAAGTGATTCGACAATAAGTAACCCTGATTATACAGCGATTGGTTGGCTTATCAGTCAACAATATTTTAATCAATCGCAAGCTGTCAAATTCATTGCCGAAATAGTTATTGAGGTAATGGAGTCATTTCTACAACTCCGAGATGGAATTTACGAATTTTCTTCTCAAAGTTCTTTGGGTAATTTGCCAAAGTTATATCATTTGGATATTTCTTTTTTGCTGGAACATAGTCAAAAGCGAAATGGAAGTAACCTGGAGTTACAATCAGTTTCTCGTTCTAAAACTTTAGTATATTCCGATTTAAAGCCACAAAAATTAGCAGATTTCGATCGAACTCATAAAAATACTGCTATTGCTGTCAAGGAATATATTGAAGAAATTCCCAATAAAGTTAGTACCGAACCGCACTCACTGGAACCAAAACTTTATAAAATTTTGTGTATTGATGATAGTCCAACTATTCTTAAAGCGATAAAAGGGTTTTTGGATGATGAATTATTTGATGTAATTGGCATTAATGACCCAGTGAAGGCACTAATGCAAATTATTCGTAGTAAACCTGATGTTATTTTACTTGATATTTCTATGCCCAATTTGGATGGCTACGAACTTTGTTCGTTACTCCGCAAGCATCCAAACTTTCGCAATACTCCAATCATTATGGTGTCAGGAAGGAATAGTTTTGTC
>JANNFJ010000509.1:0-3272 GCA_031379725.1 Calothrix sp. OTE_75_metabat_31 | reverse complement strand
GTAAAATTCAACAGGTGATAAATGCTCAAGGTGGTGATGTCAATTACGAAGACTTTATTAACCACCAAACAATGTATGTATCCCAAGCTGCATGGTTTTCGCGTTCCATCGACTGCCAAAATTTAACAGGTAAAAAAGCCGTTGTATTTGGTGACAGCACCCACGCAGCAGCAATGACCAAGATTTTATCACGGGAAATGGGTATCCATGTCGTTTGGGCAGGAACCTACTGTAAGTATGATGCTGATTGGTTCCGCGCACAAGTTGGAGAATACTGTGACGAAGTAATTATAACCGACGACCACGGCGCAATTGGCGATGCGATCGCACGAGTCGAACCCTCGGCTATTTTCGGTACGCAGATGGAACGTCACGTTGGTAAACGGTTGGATATTCCCTGCGGTGTGATTGCAGCACCTATCCACGTTCAGAATTTCCCGATTGGTTATAAGCCATTTTTGGGTTATGAAGGTACTAACCAAGTTACCGATTTGGTTTATAATTCCTTTACCTTGGGTATGGAAGACCATCTGTTAGAAATATTTGGTGGGCATGATACGAAAGAAGGTATTACTAAGGGTATTTCAGCCGAATCCGATTTGAGTTGGACAAAAGATGGTCAAGCGGAATTGAATAAGATTCCTGGTTTTGTCCGGGGTAAGGTGAAGCGAAATACTGAGAAGTTTGCACGGGAAAGAGGGTTTAAGGATATTAATGCGGAGGTACTGTACGCTGCGAAGGAATCAGTGGGTGCGTAGTCGTTTAGTATAAGTGTATTGTAAGGGCACGATATATCGTGCCCTTACTTTGTTATATAATTATTGTGAGAATTAGAGAAAACTTGATGAGTCAACCTTTATTTCAAACTGTAATTGAATATGTCGAATTATCGAAAGAAGAACAGAATCTATTGTTTGAAAAACGTTGTGCAAAAATTGCTACAGCAGTTCCCAACCGCTTGTGTGGTACATATGTAGGGGCGCAAGGCATTGCGCCCTGATCTTGGTGTAAAATGGCTATACCTCATGAGACTGGGAAACGCTATAAAAATGCGACGGAGACATTAACAGCATTGAAAACAGGTACAGCAAAGCGTGGAACTATTGCTGACTTGAAAGCTGATTTATTAGACGAAAATGAAGAATGAAAACTTTATAGCAAGATTCGTAGCACCCCAAACGATTCTTTTATGGGGAGGAGAAGAAATATTTTATTGTTTGCAAAATAAGTTGATGCGTCAAGCACTTCTTAAAAAATATAGATTTTGTGTTGAGCGAGGTTTTCCAGATTACAATATTACGAATGAGGTTTTACTATGATTAAAGCTTACGTCATTACTGAAAGTCAATCAGACGTAGATATATTAAAAAAATTAATACCAGATGAACTAATTAAAGATACAAAATTTGTAGCAGCTTCAAGTCAGTATAATGCTCAATCATTAGCTACTACGATTCTTGCTGTAAGGACAAAACCTGTCGCATTAGTTTTAAATGCAAATACAGATAATGAAAGTTTAATTGAGGAAAAATCCGATTTACTGTATCAATTATTACATCAATCTTCTCCCGGCATTCCATTTCAAGTTTTGATAGCAGTTCCTGAATTAGAAGCTATTTTTTTTCAAGATAAGTATTTAATTGAAAAATTGGTTAAACGTAGTTTGAATAATCTAGAATGGCAATTTGCCAAAAGTCATCCAAAAGAATTTTTGATAAAATCCTTAGACAATAATTTTCAATATTTGGAAATAATTTTTAACAGTATAACTGCTGATGAAATTCGGACATTACAGCAGCACTCGATTATAAATAAAATGGTTACTTTTTTATCATCAGCTTATCTACAATTAATTACTTGAGGTAAAATGGTAATAAAAACTAAACTAATAGCTGACTATGAATGCGACCCTTTCGTTTTACAGTAATGTTGGGTTACGAAAAAAGCTATACCCAACCTACAATACTTCCCAAAGTAGTAGTGTATTGCGATTTCCTCGATCGCTATCATAATGTTTCGATAATATTCTATTTTTTCCTACAGTTTTAAATGCACAGAGGTCAATGTAAATATAATCTTTTTTCTGACAAGGTTCGTGACCTTGTAAAATTATTTCATCCATAACATTCATATTATCTAAAGCAATAATGAATAGCCTGCCATTTTCCGATTTAACTATCACTCTATCATTAGATAAGTAGCATTGATGAAAGCTTAAAAAATCATCACCTCCTCCTATCTCTAATGTTGCTGTTCCCATTAAGCAACAATTGGGAAAACTATAGCGTGACAATTGACTCTTACTATCATAATAAGCTAAAAACTCTTTTCCCTCTGGGTTAAATTCAGGAGGTGCTGCTTCCTCTAGTTCTGGAATTTGTTGTACCCGCATTTCTGCATCATCCCATACCCAATAAATCCAAGCACCGTCTTGACCTGCTGCTTCCCAAACACATATAATCTCATTTTTTGGATGGGAAATCAAAGTCAGATAACTGTATGAATCAACATTAGGCAATAAAGCTTGCTTTAAAACCTGCCAACTTTTCGTTTCTCGATATTGGATTAAAATTTGACCTTCTGCATTTTCGGCAATACCCCAAAGCTTAGTCCCATCTATCGAAAACAAACATCCGTAATTTACTTCAGATTCATTATTGCTAATTTTTTCCTCAAATATAACTTTTCCATCAATTTGAAATATAACAAGCTGACCGTTGTTACTTGTAGCTGCTAATCTTTGACCGTCTGGACTAATTGTTAAATTTGCGATAGGAAAACCTATATTGTAGTTATATAAAGTCATTAAGTTTTCGTTTAGCACTGAAACATCACCTTTAGGAGAAGCTGCTGCAATTATTTTCCCATGAGGTGTTGCTTCTAGAAAATCTACTATATGTGCTAATTTTAATTCAGCCAAAGGAGTGATTGACAATACCATAGTTATAAAAGCTTAGAAAGTTGCTAATTTTATTATTCCCATTTAGGAATGCCATACTCCCGTAGGAGTGCAACTTAACTTACAATTAATTACAATAGTTTTCATTTTAGTGCGACACATTAAGAAGGGCGTAATACCTTGCGCCCCTATAATGCTACATTATATGGCGTACTTTATTTAGCTACAATCTGCTGTATTTCTATAGAAAATTTCATTATACAAATTCATGCCTGCTAGAGATATTTATCATGATGCTGTTAAAAACGCTTTGATGGCAGATGGTTGGACTATCACCGATGACCCTTTGCATATGCGATGGGGTCAGAAAGAT
>JANNFJ010000479.1:0-8835 GCA_031379725.1 Calothrix sp. OTE_75_metabat_31 | reverse complement strand
GCTGGAGGCAGTGATGAACAGGCAACCAGGGAAGAAAATCCGATACCGAAAAGCAACCATTTGTGTGTTCTCCAATCGAATTCGTATACTCGCTTAATCTCAGGTTGCCACATAAATTACAAAATTTTCATCTGACTTTTGAGCGATTAATAGTAAAACTAAGGATAGAGCAAGGAGTTATGTTCCGTAAATTTCCTTATCTATACTTTATGGTAGATAAAACCTAATTTTTACCTCCATCGTTAGATAGATAAAAATTGCCTAACAATTTTCTAAATTGACGTAAGGGGATTCAAATAGGAGATTTAGCCAACAATGCTTGACTTTCACCTACTTGGAGAAAGTCAAGTTACACTTGATGCAACTGTACGATTAAAGGAAAATAACCAAGTTCATCGTATTGCATTTGTAGCAGTTCCCTCACATCAGTTCTGACGGCAAAAAAATACATCTAGAAAATGTTCAATATGCCCAAGGTCAGGAAATGTCACCAATGTTGACAAAAGCGTTAGTTGATGCGAGTAGTGAAATATTGAACTTAAATAACTTTGATTTAAAAGGGATAAGTTTAAAAATCAAAAGTTTAACTGTTGAAATAGGTAAATTTATTTTGACAACTGAAGCTTACGTAGAACAGATTCCTTCGATGTAACTTGAATTTTCAACTTCAATACAATTCAAGATTAATTTTCCCCTGTTACTAAACAAATAACTTAATACTATGGATACACAAGAGCGAGACACTACACCATATCCCAATATTCCCAACATACTAGAAAGCGACAGCCGCGAATTCCGTGATACAGGTATACCTAGCACAGTAGCAATATTAGGACATCCCATTCATCCAATTCTCGTGCAATTTCCTGTTGCTTTTCTAGTTGGGTCAACCTTAAGCGACGTTATATATTGGTTTGTGCGGGATACTTTCTGGGCAACTGCTGCTTATTGGCTGATTCTTGGTGGTTTGGTTGCTGGACTCGCAGCCGCAGTTACGGGGATGCTTGATTTTTTGCGTATTGAACGAGTCCGCAAGCGCACTGCGGGTAAGGCGCATTTGGTTCTCAATATTATTGTTTTGGTGCTAACGCTCGTTAACCTAGTAATTCGTTGGAACGACCATGTTTCGCCCGTTTTACCCTGGGGAATCATTATCTCACTGATTGCAGCTACAGCCCTGGGTCTTTCTGGGTGGTACGGTGGGGAACTTGTTTATCGTCACAAAATCTCAGTAATTGGTAATGGAAATCCAAATTACCCCTAACAATTCTTGAAAATATCAACAATAAAGCCTAGTTTCCACCGTGAAACTGGGTTTTTTTTAGCGAAAATTGTCGAAGAAGATGGTAGCCTTACAGTGTATTTAAAATCACTACCTGTTGATGGTACTAACGAAGAATTAATTAAGAGTATTCCAATTAAAAAAATATCCAAGTTTCGTAAGATAGATGTCTCGCCTGTCTTAGAAATACACATTGACAGGCGAGACGCCTAACAAGACTGGTGACAAAATCCTCCATCACAATAAAATCGGGTTCAACCTCACGACAAAAACTTGTTGAGATTGAGAATTAAGGACGAAGGAGATTGTCTGTCATTCTGACCGAAAGGTTCGCGCCCAGTCCCAAGGGGACACGTTACGAATTAGCGCAGCTTCGCCTTAGCGATACGCGTTCCAATACTGCATAGGTTTTGAAGTTTTCCCAAAATATATCCACCATTATCCCCCTTAAAAAGGGGGACTTTGTAAGGCTTTTAGCCCCCCTTCTTAAGGGGGGTTGGGGGCATCTAAAGCTATCCCTTGCAGTATTGATACGCGTTCTATGCAGGGTAGAATCTCATGTTACAAACGTAGTCTAAATGCGTTCAGCGCTGCTCAAAGAGCGATTGAGCATCCCGCTTGATAACCACTAGTAAACTATCTCTACTCCCCACTGCCTTATTCTTCCGTAATACTAATGTATCCAGGTTGACTCATCACCCGCTCAATCCAGGCTTGAATAGCGGGAAATTGCGTCAAATCGTAACCACCTTCATGTGCAACATGTGTATAAGCAAACAAACAGATATCAGCAATCGAATAGCGTCCGGCAACAAAATAATTATGCTCGCTCAAATGGTTTTCCATTAATCTCAATGCTACATAACCTTGTACGTGCCTTTTTTCGATTTCTGCTTGATATTCGCCTGCCCGATTGAGAATAGAAATCCAAAATCTCGGTGTTGCAATGTAAGGTTCGTGACTGTACTGTTCAAAGAACAACCATTGCATCACTTGGGCACGTAAAAAGCGGTCGTATGGTAAATATTCTGTTCCTTCACTCAGGTAAACCAAAATCGCATTTGATTCAGCCAAGTACCTACCCTGTTCAATTTCTAACAGAGGGATTTTACCATTTGAATTTTTGTTTAAAAACTCCGGAGTGCGTGTCTCACCCTTAGTTATGTCTAAATTTATTCGCTCAAAAGGTGTCCCCAGTTGTGTTAGTAATAGACGTATCTTATAGCCATTCCCTGATGGTAAAAAATCGTACAGGCGGAGATTTTCCATGCCAAAAAATTGGGATGAAGTTTTAAAATGTTATCGGGTGAAGACCAATATCTTATCAGATAAAACATATATCTAAGATAAAATTTTATCTATACATCGGTATAGGTATAAAATATGAATAAATCTTCTATAAAAATAAATAAAGTAATATTTGTTTATCGTATTTAGCTATCGTTTTTTAACTAGCGTTTGATAATAATACTTATGTGCGGAAGATACACTTTAAACCAGCCAGCCCAAGCTTTAGCCCAAATCGGCATTCCAGAAATTCCCGATTTAAAGCCTCAATACAACATCGCGCCTACACAAATGGTGGCAACAATTTTACACGACCCCGAAGGTAATGGGCGTAAATTGCGACAGCTACGATGGGGATTGATACCTTCCTGGGCTAAAGACCCCAGTATCGGCGCGAAAATGATTAATGCCAGGTCGGAAACAGTTGCCGAGAAGCCATCATTTCGTGCAGCATTCAAACGCCGTCGATGTTTGGTAGTCGCAGATGGGTTTTACGAGTGGCAGCAGCAGGAGAAGAAAAAACAACCTTTTTATTTTCGTCTTCAAGATGCACAACCGTTTGGATTTGCTGGATTATGGGAACAATGGCAGTCTCCGGACGGTGAAGAAATAGCCACCTGCACAATTTTGACAACAAATGCCAACGAGTTAATGCTGTCAGTTCACAATCGAATGCCAGTAATTTTGCAACCCAAAGATTACGATTTATGGCTGAACCCACAATTTTCAGCCTCAGACACGCTACAACAACTATTGCAGCCCTATTCGCCCGAAGCTATGACTGCATACCCAGTTAGTACTATAGTGAATAGTCCCAAAAATAACACATCCGACTGTATCATGCCCATTGGGGATGAAGTAGGGAGGGGCGGGGGAACCCCGCCCGTACAGGAGTAGGGCGTAGCCAAGACTAGACCTGACCTGACCTGACCTGTAAGGGCGGGTTAACGGATGATTTCTTGGGTAAACGAGACATCTTGTTAAACCCGCCCTGACCCAACGCACAATCCCTCATCCCACCTGACCCCACGCACAATCCCTCACCCACCTAAACCCAAAATCCAATTAAACTAAAAATGGAAGCTCATTAATTCATCCTTTAAGCCACCCAAACATTACATACACAAAACAGATATGCCGAGAACTCAAAAAAACGATAACTTTATTGACAAATCCTTTACAGTCATGGCAGATATCATCTTAAAGATACTGCCAACTAACAAGAAAGCCAAAGAAGCCTTTGTTTACTACCGCGACGGTATGTCAGCACAGGCAGAAGGCGAATACGCCGAAGCTTTGGACTATTACAACGAAGCATTAGAACTCGAACAAGACCCAAGCGATCGCAGTTATGTTTACTATAATATGGGGCTAATTTACGCAAGTAATGGCGACCACGACAAGGCTTTGGGTTTTTATCACAAAGCCATCGACTTAAATCCAAGAATGCCCCAAGCTTTGAACAATATCGCCGTAATTTACCACTTCCAAGGCGACAAAGCCAAAGAGAGTGGAGATTATGATGGTGGGGAAGCACTATTCGACCAAGCTACCGATTACTGGATTCGGGCGATTCGCTTGGCTCCCAACAACTATATTGAAGCCCAAAACTGGCTCAAAACCACCGGGCGATCGCAAATTGATATATTCTTTTAGTCAGTTGTCAGTTGTCAGTGGTCAATTGTCAGTTGTCGATTGTCATTTGTCATTTGTCAGTTGTCATTCGTAATAACCACTGACCATTGACCACTAACCATTGACCACTAACCACTGACCATTAACAATTTATGATTGACCGCGAACAAGTTCATAAAGTTGCCCTATTAGCGCGTTTAGAATTAACTACCGAAGAAGAAGAACAATTTACCACGCAATTAGGAAGCATTCTTGAATACATCGAACAGTTGAATGAACTTGATGTCACCGACGTTGCACCTACTACTCGCGCAATTGATGTAAGTAATGTTACCCGACCTGATAACTTACAACCCTATCCCGAACGCGAAGCAATACTAAGTGGCGCACCGCAACAAGAGGGTGACTTTTTTAGAGTACCCAAAATTCTCAATCCAGAATAGGTGACAAAATTTTAAGATGTTAGGTGCGTTACGCTGTCACTAACGCACCCTACCATAGACTGATGTATTCTTGATCATAATTTGTACCAATAAAGTGAGTAATTATCACCATTATTGTTTAGAAAGGCAAAAATTATGGGTTTGGGAATCCTCAAAGATGGTAAATGGATATCAGAACGCGAACAAGAAGATTCGGATGGTAAATTTGTTCGCCCATCTACAACCTTCCGTGACAAAATTACCACAGATGGTTTGAGTGGATTTAAAGCAGAACCCGGACGTTATCATTTATATATTTCATGGGCTTGTCCTTGGGCTTGTCGAACAGCAATTCTACGACAATTAAAAGGGCTAGAAGATGTTATGAGCATGTCGGTTGTTGCGGCCGAGATTCACGATAACAGTTGGGAATTTAAGGATGAAGCTGGGTCTACTCCCGACACAGTGAATGGGGCTGATTATTTATGGCAAGTTTATTTAAAAGCTGACTCTAATTACAGCGGTAGGGTAACAGTTCCACTACTGTGGGATAAACAAAAGGGGACAATTGTCAATAATGAATCCCGCGAAATTATTCGGATGTTGGATACCGAGTTTGGAGGTTTTTCCAAGCAAGATATTAATTTTTATCCTAAAGCACTGCAAAATAAAATTGATGAAACAATAGATGCAATTTATCAACCGATTAATAATGGCGTTTATCGGGCAGAGTTTGCTACAAGTCAAGGGGCATATGATGAAGCTGTAACTGATTTATTTACGGCTTTAGACCATTGGGAGGAAGTATTAGATAAACAGCGCTACATTTGTGGCAATGAAATTACCGAAGCCGATTGGTGTTTGTTTACAACTTTATTTCGATTTGATTCGGTTTATTACGTGCATTTTAAATGTAATATTCACAGAATTGTCGATTATCCGAATTTATGGAATTACTTGAAGGATTTATATCAATATCCAGGTGTGAAAGAAACTTGCAATCTCGACCATATTAAGCGGCATTATTATAAAAGCCATCCGAAAGTTAATCCGACTGGGATTATACCGAAGGGACCCGAAATCGATTTTGATGCACCGTATAATCACAGATAGGTTGTTTGATAAAAATGGCGTGAAAGCTACAGTCTAAATTAGATGCAATCGGGTTTATTCTTGAAGAATCGAAACCCGGTTTACTGAAAATAGGGAATCGCTTAAAATGAAAGTATACAAGCGACGTGGGCACAAAGGATAAAGCACCTTGAAATTAAAGAAGTACATAGCACGCTTTTGATTTTCTATTTTATGTTGCCAGCTAGTAGAATAAAAGTAGTTATTATCCCAATCTAATTTATTATGTTAAAAACTATCGAAGGTATTTATCAAAATGGGCAAATTGAATTAACAGAATTACCGCAAGATATAAGCGAACAAACTCAAGTTCTTGTCACATTTATTGAGCCTGGTAAAATTAATCCGTCTTTATTACGCCAACTAATCGAACATCTAGAAACAATTGCTGGAATTGAGCAAGGTTTTGAGGAATTAAACGCGGGTAAATCTCGTCCTATTGATGATTTTATTCAAGAAATGCAGAAAAAATATGACATTTCAAGTTGAAATTCTTCCTATTGCTGAGGCTCAAATTGAGCAAGCATATCGTTGGTATCAAGAACGCAATCCCGAATTTGCTGACCGATGGTTTAGAGAATTGATGAATGCGGTTGCAACTTTACAAGAAAAACCCTTACGATGTTCTTTGGCAATAGAAAATGATATTTTCTCTGAAGATGTTCGCCAGTTACTTTACGGAAAATTTAAAAATATATACCGCGTGCTTTTTACAATTCGAGACACAAGAGTACATATTTTATACGTGCGTCATAGCGCCCAAGCACCTCTGACTTTAGATGAAATAAAAGAACTTGAAGGTGGTCTTTAATTATATGCTTTTCTATCTCTGGCATTTAACTCCTGTAAATGCGATTGCCAGTACACAATTATCGGGTAATTTTCATAAAGACCCAGCAGACAGAATTTTAATTGCGATCGCAAGACGGTACAATATTGCTTTCGTAACTTGTGATGCCAAGATTCTCAATTATCCTCATATACAGACAGTTTGGTGATTGATTAGGTATTCATGGGATACATTAGGCGTTGGGGAGAGAAGCGATCGCCCCCTACCCCCATTCTTTCAACTATGCCCCCACCAATAACCTCAATTGTTTCCCTACATACCATCTTGAAGTACAAGCCCCATCCTTAAAACGCAACATCTACAGCAATCTCCTGCCAGCGAGTAGCCAAATCCTCTGCAGTAGAACTTTCAACAGCTGCAAGGTTTAATGGATAGTCCACGTTGTCTCGCTCGACCCAGCGCACGGCTGTGAATTCGCCAGCTTCCAGTAATAATAGCTACACAATTGTCGAGTTGAATCACTTAACTTTCTCCTGACTTAAATTCCGCTTTTTAGTAGATGTATGCACCGTCTAATAAGTAGCGAGCTTTAGCTACCCAACTATTACCTCACTATTACTATCTTCATAATCCGTACTTACAGTCACCTGCTGCCAAGCATCCAAATCCGTTTTGATCCATTCCAGTTTTCGGTGAATTAGGCTCATGGCATCGGTGCCTAATGCGAGTCGCATCGGTGGATTAGGACTTTCCACAACTTGAATGATGGCTTGCGCCGCTTTCGCTGGATTACCTGGTTGCTTACCATCCATCTGTTTAAACCACTGCAATGAAGCACCGCTCACGGTCGCATAGGCATCAATAGATTGTTGGGCTGCTGCCAGAGAACGTCCGTTGAAATCTGTGCGAAATGCCCCAGGTTCAATTAAAGTCACTTTAATTCCAAAGGGTTCAACCTCAGATGCCAGGGCTTCAGACGTACCTTCCAAGGCAAATTTAGCGCCACAGTAGAGGCTGCTTCCACCAAATCCTACTAATCCTGCTGTGGATGACATATTCACAATGTGACCACTGCCTTGCTGACGCATTACAGGCAGGACAGTTCGCATCAGACGGAGTGCCCCAAAGAAATTAGTTTCAAAAAATTGGTGAATATCAACATCACTGACTTCTTCGAGTGCGGCAATTAGTCCATGTCCAGCATTGTTGACCAGCACATCAATTCGACCAAATGTGGTAATTGCTGTATCAACGGCTGCTTGTACGTCTTGGGATAACGTTACATCCAGGCCTGCAGCCAAAGCGGTCTCTGGATACTGGTCAATCAAAGCGTGAAGTTGCTCTGGTTTGCGAGCAGTAGCCAGCACGTGGTCGCCCTTCTTCAACACAGATAGAGCTAGGGCACGTCCGAATCCTGTTGAGCATCCTGTAATTAACCAAACTTTGGGAGCGACACGATTTTTATCTGAGTTCATTTGTTTTCTCCAATACAAATACGGTGAGACACGCTTTATATTTCTTACGGTAGAAGACAGCCATGCGACTGTCCAATATATATTTAACTAAGATTAATAGGTTAAACATATAAGTGTGATGGAACTACGGCATCTTCACTATTTCATCGCGGTGGCTGAGGAACTACACTTTAGTCGAGCAGCCGAGCGGTTGCACATTTCCCAACCCCCGCTCAGTCAGCAAATTCGCGGTTTGGAAGATGAACTAGGAGTCAAGCTGTTTGAACGAACGAAGCGGCAAGTACATCTGACTGAAGCAGGCAAAGTGTTTTTAGAGCGCTCAACAAGAGTGCTAGCGCAACTCGAACAGGCAATCGAAGTGACACAACAAATCGGACGGGGTGAGGTGGGACGGTTGGCAATCAGCTTTGTTGACTCTGCAATGTATATGTTACTACCAGAGATTTTAAGGGTGTTTCGAGAACAGTTTCCGGCGGTAGAACTGCGATTGCATGAACTGACGACTGCTCAACAGATTCAAGCACTGCATCACAAGCAGGTTGATATCGGCATTGTTCGTTCTGCCATCAGCGAACCAGGTTTGAGTGTGGAGTGCTTTTTGCCAGAATCATTGGTCTTGGCATTGCCAGAAACCCATCCGCTCTGTGCCCAAACCAAAGTGTCTCTCGGAGCGTTGGCTTCCGAATCATTTATCCTATTTCCTGCCAAAATGGGACCCGTCTTTTACGAGCAAATTATTACCATTTGTCAACAAGCTGGATTTCGTCCGAAAGTGGCTCAAGAGGCAGTTCAGATGCAGACGATCATCGGCTT
>JANNFJ010000471.1:0-19474 GCA_031379725.1 Calothrix sp. OTE_75_metabat_31 | reverse complement strand
GTAGCGCTCAACTAAAGACTGTAATGCTTGAAAGGCCCAGTCAGTTGGTTGCACATCAGAGAGTTGGGAAACCGATGTTACTTGTAGTAATTGGTTTGCCTCAGTAACTTCTTGGGCGGATGTTATTGTTGAGGCAAAGATAACTGTTGCGAAAATTCCTGAAACAACTAAAAACTGTTTCCACTTCATCAGCAAATTCCTCACAAAAAGACACAGTTGCTAATCGCTTGATGCAGGACGTTTCTTCGGAAATAATCCTGTCATCGTCACTCCGGTAACAATCAACCCCAGCAAACCCGATCCAATGAGAACGCAATAAATCAAGTCTGAACCAAACACTTGACCTGTGTGAAGTTTCGCCATGAAACTGGCTGCTTTCTCGAAATGTAATTCTTCTAAAATCGGAATCACAATGCCAGTGATAGTCACTAGTATCATTGGCAGGAGGGTAATGATAGACAATTGACGGTGGTATTTACGGAATAATGAAAGTAATCTATTCATAAAAATAGTGCTTATGTATACAATAGTGAGCATATAAGCGCTCGTAAACTCAAGTTTTAGGGCAAACCTTTGACATAAGTGTTTAAAGTCTCCCCAAGAAATTCCAGCTTGGCGACAACTTTGCCTTGATCGGGTTTATCAGATTCCAGTAGATTCCCTGATAATCCCTCAACTTCTTTCTCCATAGTTTTGTAGGTATCTTTTGCATTAGTTTTGAGAGGTTGTTCCAGGGGTTCCCAACCTTCTTTAAATTCCTTAAATTCTTGTTTGGCTTTGGTAAAATCCCCAGTCTTAGCGGCATTAGTTGCACCAGTCACGTATCCTTGCAGCTTGACTAAAGATTGTTTTAGGTCTGTACTAGCCGGGACGGGTTTAGATAAACTTTCCTTCTCTGCTTTTGCCGAAGTTGCCTCTGTTGATGCAGTTGGGGTATTTGGTGTACCGCAAGCAGTAAACGCTAGCAGTACAAAAATACTCACAGTGAAGGATAAAGTGAATCGATTCATAGTTAGAATAACTGGGGTGTTGTTAAAAAATGTTAAGAGTGATTCTAAACTTAATTTGTAAAGATTTCGGGTGGAAAGACCTTGAAACTAAGTGTGAGTAACAAATATAAAAGATACGAATAAACTTCTACGCCAGAAACTAATGCTTGGATTGAAAGCACATAACACAGTACAACTACGCTTAAACCACAGGTAAACGGACTTGAAAACAACTACCAACCCCAAGTTGGCTGCTCACCGTGATTTCGCCACCGTGACTGTGGGCTATCGATTGAGCGATCGCTAATCCCAACCCTGTACCACTATTTCTATAAGACCTAGCTTTATCTGCCCTCCAAAAGCGGTTAAACACTAATGACAGATGTTCGGGAGCAATGCCAATGCCAGTATCTGCAATGCTAACTACAACTAATCGGTCAAAGCTAGACGTGTTCAACGTAACAGCACCATTTTTTGGGGTATATTGCAGCGCGTTCTCCAGCAGATTGGAAAATATTCGGGTTAGTTCAGAGGCGTTACCAATAACTGTAATACCACTTAATAACTTATAATTAAATGTAATATTTTTAGCTTCTATTTGAGTTTCTAGGATTTCTACAATTTCCCGAAGCACCTCATCCAATGGCAGGCGTGAGCGTGACTGCATTTCTCTGGCAGTTATTACATCGGTGCGAGCCAAAAACAGCAAATCTTCTATTAGATTATTCATCTGATTGATGCCACTGAGAACAAAAGTAATTTTTTTGACATCTTGTGGATGAACCCGTTCTGGATGATTTTGCATCACCTCAATAGAGGTTTTAATTGCAGTTAGAGGACTGCGTAACTCATGGGAGGCATCGGCTGTAAACTGTTGAAGTTGCTGAAAGCTTTGTTCAACAGGCTGCATAGATTGCCGAGTTAACCAAACACCACCAATCCCACTCAAAACCAAGGCAATAATTCCCCCCAAACCCATACCCCATTGCAATTGGGCGAGGGTTGCTTCCAGTGCCACAGTCGATTGGCTGACTCGGACATAGCCTTCTAATCTCAACTGACGGCGGCTTGTGCCCATATCACCGTACACTGATATAAATACACTGCGAATCTGTTTATATTGTTGAATCGCGTTCAACTGATTCCCTAATGGGGTTGCAGGAAAGTTCGCTCCTTCTTTAGCTAGCAACTGATGCTCAGTATTGAACCATTCTAGGCTCTGTTCTCGTTTCAATAAGTCTTGCAAGGAACTTTCACCAGTGAGAGACTCAGAAAACTCTTTGCGAGCAATTGCTAAACTGGGAGCCGCAGCTTTAGCTTGGGTTATCAACCCATCATCTAATTGGCGGTATAGACTTCGAGCAAAAAAGGCGTAGATTGCCACAGCGAAAATACTTAATGTGGTTGCAATGACGAGCAAATAAGACACTAGTAATCGTCTGCGTAGGGCTAGAAACATTAACTCATACCAATTTTGGATTTTAGATTGTCAATTAAAGTCAAGTTGTTTTAAAACTCACTCTTACATACTATCTATCCCAATTTGGTATCACAGGTTTTGTTTAAGACGATACCCAGCACCATGAACAGTCTCAATTAAGTCAGGGGCAGCCCCCACTGCTCGAAGTTTTTGACGAATACCCTTGATATGGACTTTTACTGCCTCTTCTTCCGGTGGGTCGTAAGAGTCCCAAGCCCTTTCTAAAATAGCATTACGGCTAAATACACGGTTATTATTACGGAGAAAAAGTTCTAATATCGCATACTCTTTCGGGGTAAGCCTGAGAATTTGCCGACCATAGGTAACTTCGCGGTTGGTAGGGTTGAGACACAATTGTCCCCACTCCAAAACTAGTGGGAGGTTTGTGCAACCTCGACGCAGCAGTGCCCGGATACGTGCCATTAATTCCAGCAAATCGAAAGGTTTCACCACATAGTCGTCAGCCCCAGCATCTAATCCCATGATTTTATCAGTGTAGCTGTCACGGGCGGTTAGTAACAAAATTGGCACGCTATAGCCTGATGAGCGCAACCACTGGCACAGACTAATTCCATCTAACTTGGGCAACATAATGTCTAGCAGCAGCAAGTCGTAGGTAAAAGCCAATACCATCTGTCTAGCAGCAAGCCCATCAGCTACCATTTCTACAATATAATGCTGGTCAGTCAACGCTTCTGCTAGGGGTTCGCAAATGCGCTCGTCATCTTCTATTAATAAAATTTTCATGACTGCCTACAAGGAGCTACTTTAATTTCTGTCGATTAACAAATTATTTGTCGTCTTAACAAATTAATGTTACTGTACGATTATATTCATGAACAAAGCGTATCAAAGATTAGCCGATCCAGTGCATATCAATTTTGTTTTTGTATAAAAAATCCTGCATCGCTGGAATGTCTGCTACATTGACTTAAAATTTAAACGACATTAATTTATCAAGACGACAAATAATTTGTTATCTGAAAATTTTTTAATTCTTATTCCTGCGATCGCTCTAGGGGTAGTATCTTAACTGCATGTAGCGCCATATAACTTGATGAGATGTGATTTTTGAAGCTGCTTCCGTTTTAGGTACTGTCGGTTTATATGTAGGATGAAGAGCCATAATTTTTAACAATTAAAGTAAAATACTTACAACTGTCCATTACTAGCTATATATGTTTGAACGAGTTTTAATTTGCACAGATTTTGCTGACGGTTTACATCGTCTAGGGCATTTTATCCCAAGCCTTGCACTTGCAGGAATGAAACAAATTGTTTTTCTACATACTGTTCCTCTGTGGGAAAAAGGCATTATTCCGCGAGTGGATAGTGAGAAAGTAGAACAAGCTCAAACCCAATTGAGAAAAGCTGTTGGTGAAAGTCCTACTAATGTAGAAGTAAAAATAGAAGTTCAATCGGGAAAGCCAGTTGAGACAATCCTTAAGGTAGTTCAAACCTATCAGTCACAATTGATTATAGTCGGTTCTCAAAGTCGCAGTTCGCTGACAGAAAAAATCATCGGTAGTACGATGGCTGATTTATCTCGTCAAACAAAGGTTCCTTTACTGGTACTGCGTCCTCAATTAATCTTTGCTTATACGAGTGAAGAATTAACACTCCGTTGCCAGCACCTGTTTCGTTCTTTGCTAATTCCCTATAACGGTAGTCAAGTAGCAAATTCTCTAGTGCAACAAGTAAAGTACTTAGCTCAACAACAATCTGATAAATTTCTCCAGCACTATAAACTTTGTTGGGTTTTAGAAAATAGCGGTCGTCGAGAAATACCAATGAAAATCTTACCACAGCAAGCTGACGAAACCCTAGCTCAGATCAAAGCTGATTTGGAGGGAGTCAATTTGCAAGTGGAAACAGAAGTCAGGGAAGGTTCCTCTGTAACCACTATTTTAGACATAGCTGCAATGGCAGACATTAGCGCGATCGCAGTGTCTTCAGGAACCATAGGTAAACTCCAGGAATGGTTAATTTCCAGTTTTGCGGCTGAAATATTGCGGACTAGTTGGTATCCTGTACTCTTTTTCCCATCCCAAGATAGTTAAATCTCCTAATTCTTCAGGTAATTAACACAGGTTTCTCGATCTCCCAAGGTTGCCAAGCTTGCTGTTTGACTTCAACTGAACCTTTGGTTCCCGAAGCATCCCAACGAGTAACACGTTACATAAGGTATGCCCTGACAACTTTTATTTAAGGGTTCCCAAAACAACTTCAGCTTCCACAATCTTGGGAGTTAAAAACCCATTCGCATAAACACCCGGATTAATTTGAGCGATTTGAGTATACGACTGACGAACTTGAGCATTTACAGCCACCGTTTTCACGTCGTACATTTGCATCGCCGCTTTGGGATATAGCCCAATCCCCACAATCACCACAATAAAGCAAGCTGCGATAAATACTTCACGGGGACTAGCATCACGATATATAGCTTGGGATGGTAAAACGCAATCAGTACCAAAACATGCTGCTTCCTCGTCACCTGCACTTAACGGGCTGATACTTGAACTGTTAACGTCACAAACAAGTGCTTTACCATTTCCGTAAAATACCTGTTTCAACAGATTCAACAAGTAAATCGGGGTGAGAATCACTCCCACTGCGGCTAAGAAAATTACCACCATACAGAAACTCGAACTATAAATATCGCTAGTTGTAATTCCCAGGAACACCGAAAGTTCTCCAGCGAAACCACTCATACCGGGAAGCGCTAACGATGCCATTGCCCCAATTGTAAACAAAGCGAAAACCTTCGGCATTACCTGCCCAATACCACCCATTTCTTCCATCATCATCGTGTGACTGCGGTCGTAGGTAACTCCAGCCAGGAAGAATAATACCGAAGCAATCAAACCGTGGGAAATCATCTGTAACATTGCCCCATTGATTCCCAAGTCGGTGAAGGAAGCAATACCCAACAGCACAAAACCCATGTGCGATATTGAGGAATATGCCAAACGTCGCTTCATATTGCTTTGGGCAAACGAATTCAACGCACCATATACAATATTAACGACACCAAGAATTGCTAAAACTGGGGCAAAGTAAATATGTGCATCAGGCAGAAGTTCCAAATTCAAACGAATCAATCCATATCCACCCATTTTCAGCAGTACACCCGCTAATATCATTGAGACAGGACTTGATGCTTCACCATGTGCGTCTGGTAACCAAGTATGGAAGGGGAAAATAGCTAGCTTTACGCCAAAGGCAATCAGCAATCCCGCATATAGAAAGAGTTCTAAGCCTAACGGGTAATCCTTCAATTTTAATGCTGCAATATCAAAAGTTACATCTCCACCACCGTAGAGAGCCATTGCGATCGCAGCGACGAGAATAAATATAGATGCGGCAGCGGTATATATTAAAAATTTAGTTGCAGCGTAACGTCGCTTTTGCCCACCCCAAATACAAACTAGTAAATAAACGGGAATCAGTTCGACTTCCCACATTATGAAGAACAACAACAAGTCTTGGGCAACAAACACGCCAATTTGTGCAGAATACAGCACCAACATGAGAGCGTAAAATAAACGAGGTCTACGATCGACTTGCCAAGCTGAGAAAATCGCTAGTGTTGTGACAAACCCTGCCAGAAGTACCAAGGGAACAGATAACCCATCAACCGAAACAGCCCAACTCAATCCAATTTGCGGAATCCAACTATAATTTTCTGCAAGTTGAAAAGTTGCACTGCTTGCATCGTAGTTCTTCCAAAAGGCAAAGCACATCAACATAAAATCTGCGATACCTACACTCAACGCATACCACCGCACGTATTTGCCGTCTTTATCAGGCAATACAAGAATGAGGAAAGCAGCTACAAGTGGCAGTAGGACTATCGCGGTTAGCCAAGGAAATTGTTCCGCTATCATGTCAATAAGAATAAATACTCATTCAGTGAATGACTTTATCATACCTGATTTTGTAACAATTTCTTTATAAGTATTTTCCATAGGTATGCATAGAGTAATACCATCAATACTACTTATGTATTCTAAAATACTAACGTTGCAGTACTTATACTATTGATAATCCCAAAATAGTATAGAGTCAGGATATTCCCGTGCCCCTACATACCTGTGGAATAACTAAAAAATCAAACTGCAAAAAAGTTTACAATAGTTAACGTTGGCGTTATCCATACTTAAATCACTTAAAAAATATCTATGTCGTTACCAAATATCCAATCGAACTATTCCGAACAAATCGTATCTACAGTTCCCTCCTGGAAGATCAAGCTTTTGTATGACGGTGAATGTCCTTTATGCGTCCGGGAAGTGAATTTTTTAAAAAAGCGAGACGGCGGGAGAGGGTTGGTTGAGTTTGTTGATATTGCCGCTGCTGACTATTTCCCGGAAGCAAACGGTGGGGTTGATTTTGAGACTGCAATGGGACGGATTCATGCAGTATTACCCGATGGAAGTCTCGTTAAAAATATTGAGGTATTTCGACGAGTATATGAAACCTTGGGGATGGGTTGGGTTTATGCTGTGACGAAGTTGCCGATTGTGGGTGCTTTGGCAAACTGGATTTATGGGATTTGGGCAGATTTGAGACTTGTGCTAACAAGAAGACCAAAACTAGAAGTGATTATTGCTCAACGTCAGCAGCGATTGGAATGCGATATTGAAGGTCGGTGTCGGGTGGATTGATAAGTTGTATATCATTTGACTGCGGTTTAGCCCGACTGGGATTGCAAATCCCAGTCCAATAGCATAAATCCATTAAAATGGATTATAAGTTTAGATTACTTTGTGTAATTAGTAACTGAAAAATTTTAGTATTAAAAATGCAAGATATCAATATCACTTAAGCCGATGCAAGATAAAGCTTGGTTGCAGAATTTGTTATCATGGATCTTAGATATTGTCAAACTTAACTCTAGTTATTTTTGTCCCAATCTGTCAGAAAATTCCAGCTTTCGTCAACATTTTCACTCTCTTCTGTCTGCTGATTTTCCGGCTGTTTTCCAGTTAGTAAATTTTGATAGGTACCTGAATCAACCCATTTTAAAAGTTCAGATGCCCGCATTATAGTCCAGGGGAAATGATGCTCCATAAAGCTCAGAGTTTTGGCAACTTTGTTTAAACTATCAAGTTTATTTAATTCAAAAGAACGAGCTTGCATAACAAAATCGTCGATTGTTTCTTTATTCAAATATTCCGATGGTAGACCTCCCAATTTCATCAAAGTAGTCATAGCAACATTTATGTCTTGACAAGCCAATAAACCTGCGCGGTCAACAGTAAACTTCGACATAATCATCCAATTATATAACGCAATTTCTAATCCATTTGCAGCAAAGCCACCCATGCCAAATGTTGTTACACCGATGATATTTTTGAGTATGGGCATAACATTAGCCATTTGCTGATAGGCTAAATATTTTCCTTTAATACGAGCAACTTCGTGCCCTAAAAGAAACATTAGCTCATCAGGAGAAAGCCATTCCATTGCTTCCAAATTAATACCAACTACTGGCTTTTCTACACCTTTTGCATAACTATCGATGTGTCCAGTTCCGCGAAATAAGTAAAGTTCTGGAATTGGCAGAATATCCAAAATATTACAAGTTTCAGCCAAAGCATTATAGAGGACAGGAAAATTACGGTCGGTAACTTTAAAATCACTACCACTTACTTGAAAAAGCAGTAACTTATCAATACCATACTCGTTGACTTTTTTGAGCAACGTGGGCAGCACAGGAGTACGTTCTAACGATAAAAGTGCTTTACGTCCAAATGGATGCTCGTAAACTTCTGTTTTTAACCCTGGAAATTGCGTTCTTACCATAAATTTATTTTCAAGGAGCGATTACGTAGAATAATAATAGGATAAAGAGTATACCCAATACCCATCAAAAAGGCATTAGAGTAATCCAAGAAATAAACTCACCCGTCTTGTTAGGCGTCCCGCCCTAGATATCATAGGACAGGCGAGACGCCTATCCTATGATATCTACTTTGGATATTTTTTTAATTGGAATACTCTTATGCGAACTACAGGGTTATGTTTTTGATGCATGGATGCGGATGGCAGAGACTTTTGATGTGTTGGGTGAGAAGAGTTTTGCGATCGCGTTACGCATGAAAGCTGCTAAGTTTTGCACGTTTTCTTCGGCATCTGCCTTAACATAGAAACTAACTCGCTCTACGGTTCTCATGCTACCACCACAGCCGCACGTCCTCATCCTATTCAACCCTTTTGCAGGTCAAGCATATAACCTCAAGCTATCCCTGGAAAATGCCGCCGATATTTGGCGAAAACATGGGTGGAAAGTTGAATTGCGTCCAACCAAAGCACCCGGAGATGCAACAATTCAAGCTAGTGTTGCCGCCGATCAAGGATATGATGTAGTCGTGGCAGCTGGGGGTGATGGGACAGTTAACGAAGTCATGAATGGCTTAGTTGGAACTAAAACAGCATTGGCAGTACTCCCTATTGGAACGGTAAATATTTGGGCGCGAGAATTAGGACTTTCGATGGATTTACGGCGTGCAGCTACTGCCTTTATTGAGGCTAAGTTGCAACAAATTGATGTTGGTAAAGCTGGGGAAAGGCACTTTCTGTTGATGGCAGGAGTTGGCTTTGATGCTGCAGTTACAGCTATCATCAACCCCCAAGAAAAAAAAGCCCTTGGTGTATTTGCCTATGTTAAACAAGCCATTCAACTCGCTTGGCGCTTTCAAGGAGTTAGTACCCATATCCGTATCGACGGGAAACGAGTGCGTGGACGGATATTAATGCTAGTAATTGGTAATAGTCAGTTGTATGGTGGTGTAATTAAATTAACAGCCAATGCAGTAGTAAATGACGGCTTACTCGATGTATGCGTTATAAAAGGAAGTAGCATGTTAGTTGCACCATTGCGGTTACTGTCAATTTTCACAAGGGCGTACAACCGCGACCCCAAAGTTGTGTATTATCGAGCCAAACAGATCCAAATTAGAGGTAAGAAATCATTACCAGTACAGGTTGATGGGGATTATTTAGGAAAAACACCAATGAATTTTAAAGTTGTACCCGCAAGCTTGTGGGTATTAGTACCGTCAAGTGCAGATAAATCGTTATGGGGCAATTAAAAAATAGGGTATGGGATAATAATGATGTAGAGACGCGAAATTCCGCGTCTCTCTATATTCTGCATCTCTTTATATTCTATATTGAGTCATCACCTTACACCTCCCCCATACCCCTATACCCCCACCCCTAATTTATGCTAGCTTCGAGTCGGGATTTGTTGGAAACTGCACGACGGAACCTTTACGCCATTGGTGCTTTCAATATCTACAACCTAGAGGGAATGCGGGCAGTAGTGCAAGCTGCCGAAGCGCTTTCTAGTCCTGCGATGCTGCAAATTCACCCTGGTTCGCTCAAATTTGGTGGTACACCGCTAATGGCATTATGTATGGAAGCTGCACATAAATCAAGCGTTGCCATAGCCGTCCATCTCGACCACAGCACCTCAAAAAGTGCCATCGAACAAGCATTAAGTGCGGGAATGACTTCGATTATGGCGGATGGTTCGCCGCTATCGTACAGCGAAAATTTAGCTTTTACTAAAGAAATGACCGAATTAGCTCACTTGCACGGTGCAGCAGTAGAAGCCGAAATTGGTCGAATTAGCGGCACGGAAGATGGTTTGAGTGTCGAAGAAAAATCAGCTTTGATGACTGACCCCGAACAAGCTGTAGAATTTGTCGCAGCAACGAAAGTTGATTTTTTGGCAGTGACGATTGGGAATGTACATGGTGAGTATAAAAGCGAACCTAAATTAGATTTTCCGCGACTTGCTCGCATCCGCAAAAATATAGATATTCCTTTGGTATTGCATGGTGCATCAGGTTTACCAGCAGCAATGATTAGTAAGTCGATTGAATTAGGTGTGTGTAAATTTAACGTTAATACTGAAGTAAGGAAAGCATATGTAGAAGCTTTAAAGCAAGATTTAAGTTCGGTTAAAAGTCCCGATTTAGTAGATTTAATGATTAATGCAATTAATGCAATGCAAAAAGTGATTGCTGAAAAATTACAGCTTTTTGGTTCTGCAGGTAAAGCACATTTGCATTAGGGGTTTCATGTCAGTAGATATCTGGTAAAAATGAATGTAGAGACGTTACATGTAACGTCTCTACAAGGATTTTTGGTAATGCATTTAGTCCCTGCACTGGAGATGTCTAATAACTATTTTTTGATACAGTAATGCAATGCCTGATCGCTCTCTATCCCTATGTCCCAAGTATCGCTCCCGCAATCGCTCCATCCAAAGCTACCCCTTACCGCTCTTGCCCCCATGCAGGATGTGACAAACCTCTGGTTTATGAAAGTTATTGCCCATTACGGCAGTCCTGACTACTTTTTTACTGAGTATTTTCGCGTAAATGACACCTCACGGCTCAATCGTAACATTTTGGCATCAATCACCGAAAACGACACGGGTTGCCCTGTTTTTGCTCAAATGATTGGCGAAAGCATTCCAGATTTAGTCAGAACAGCACGGGAACTTTGCGGGTATAATATTGCTGGAGTTGACTTGAATATGGGCTGTCCAGCACCTAGAATTTATCGTAAAAATGTTGGGGGTGGGCTGCTCAGAGAACCGGAAAAAGTAGATCGGATTTTGGGAGAACTGCGTTCTACAGTCAACGATCGACCTTTGACTGTCAAGATGCGTGTAGGCTTTGAAAATACAGATACCTTTTACGAAATTTTAGATACCATTAATCGGCACAGCATTGATTTGCTGAGTTTGCACGGTCGCACGGTGAAAGATATGTACCACGGGGCAGTAAAATATGATTTAATCGCGGAAGCAGTCAAACGTGTCGATTGTCCAGTGCTTGCCAATGGCAATATTTACTCAGCAGCGGCAGCCCTATCCGTACTTTCTCAAACGGGTGCAGCGGGTGTAATGGTAGGACGTTGGGCAGTCGGGAACCCTTGGATTTTTAATCAAATTCGGCAAGCTTTGCGAGGAGAGCCGATTGCAGCCGTTCCTTTAGTAGAAGTACGCAACTATATTGACCGTTTATCGCAAACCCCCACAGCCGCAACTATGCCAGTGCGATCGCGTGTCGGCTATCTGAAAATGTTCCTCAACTATATTGCGCTGAATGTTGACGCTGAAGGTAATTTCCTACGGTTGATGCGACAGACCTCTACCGAGGTCGAACTGTTGAACTTGTGCGATCGCGTTTTCCTTTGCGATACCAACGAAAAATTAGCCCTAGCACCGTATGGTATGTAACGATTGAAACTATTAGCTTTTTGCCTGTGTAGATAAAGCATACTAAGAGTATTCCAATTAAAAAAATGAGGATTGAAGTCGAAATACGTAAATTTACCAACGGGTTCATCTATCTCTTCGATGAAAAAAGCCAAGACGACATACTCGTTACTATTAGGAACTCTTTGACCTCTATGCACGGGACGGCACGTTTGCTCTTCTGTGCGATCGCCTTTTCTCCAAGAGATAAATATTCTCATATGTTCGGCAGTTGCAAGCTCAAGAATCATAACTTTTTATGACAATAGATTTCGAGTCTGTAACCGTCAACATCGTAGGGGGCGAACACCATAGTCCGGAATTTCTCAAGATTAATCCGGCTGGGAGGGTTCCAGTACTTGTTGACGAGCGTATCAGCTTAATTTAAATCCTTTGAACTTGGTAAGCCAGCAATAGATTCAGCAGTTTTAATAGCGCGAATGACTGCTTGCGCCATAACCTCAGCAGCCAATGCTCCAAGCAAAGTTACGTTAACAGGTGCCGTTGATTTGCCAGTAGATAACACAAAAATTGTATCTCCGTCATACATCGTATGCACGGGATTTATTGTGCGGGCTAAACCGTCATGTGCCATTTGTGCAATTTTCTGGCACTGTGCCTTATCAAGTTTCACATCTGTGGCAACAACTCCAATAGTCGTATTCATACCGCCAAGCAAAGGTGGTAATTTTTCACCGCGCTTAATTGCTTCCATTGTTCCCAATAATTTTTTGCCATCAGGGGAGCGCACTCCTGCAAGTAATTTGTTGCTAGATGGCTCAAATACATCACCAACAGCATTAACGGCAACGATTGCGCCAACTGTAATGCCTGCTGGTAATTTAATCGATGCCGTGCCAATCCCGCTTTTCATTGCACGACTCATACCAAAAAATTTTCCGACAGTAGCACCTGCTCCTGCACCAACATTACCTTCTGTCACTACCTTATCTGAAGCATTTTTGCAGGCTTGATACCCGGAGATTGCATCTGGACGAATTTTGGCATCTCCAACATTTAAATCGAATAGGATTGCCGCAGGGACAATAGGCACTTTTGCTACACCTACATCATAGCCAATACCGCGCTCCTCTAAAAATTTCATTACTCCCGTTGCCGTATCAAGTCCAAAAGCACTACCGCCAGAAAGCACAATAGCATGAACTTGTTGCACTAAATTTTTCGGGTCAAGTAAATCTGTTTCCCGCGTTCCGGGTGCCGCACCGCGAACATCTACACCTGCGATCGCACCCGCTCCAGTTAAAATTACTGTACAACCTGTTGGTCTACGCCTGTCGGTGAAATGACCGACTTTAATACCAGAAACATCGGTAATAGCACTATTCGATTTCGATAGGGCAAATGTATGAAGAATTGGTATTGACCCAATCCCAAATCCTAAACTGCTCATCAATACTTTACGACGAGATATTCTGAAATTACTCATGTTGCTCCTGCATAAGTAAATGCTTGCCCATTAATAATACAAAAACGGCTCAATACCTCAACAACATAAACGATCTTTGGATAGAATTAGTTGTAGTTATAGGTGGAGAATAGTAAGCACCAATAACCACAACTGGTATCAAAGAGCGCGTTCCAAGACAACAATATTATGGAATATTACTTATTTGCTTGACTGTTTCTGCTGTTTGTACAAGAGATTCATAACCAATAACATTTTGAAAAGTTATACATGCGTCACTTTTACCATCATTGCTCACCTCAAAACTCTAACCGTACAACAAATAAAAGCTGCCAAGACTTGGGAGAAAGCTACATACGGTACTGACTATAAGCTTCATTTCGGTGGCGATCGCACGCCCGTATCTACGTTTGAAGTATTTACTTGCAAGTAAGTTTTATCAGTATGGCATTAGTATTAGTTTTATCGGGTTTGGCATGGCGACTAAACCTTTGGGTGGCGCGGTAGTTACCGTCTTTCCGTACTATCTATTTTACCCACACAACGCCAGCTGCAATATAACTATTGAGCGTAAGTAATTAACGAACACTTGCTTTATCGAAATAAAGTGGGGGCTGCCGTTTGTAAAAGTGACAATACACCATCTGCAATTAATTGGACGGCAATAGCTAAAATGAAAAACCCAAACATCCGATTTAAGGCTCCAAACCCGTTGCGTCCCAAGTTTGATTCATAAAATTAGGTTGTTGATTGGCTCAAAAGCTCGTTAGGACGTTAACTTTTAATCACAATATGGTTCGCATTGGTCATGCGGGTGTAAAATCACACTGAGTCGCGGAGAATATTACCACCCCACCCCTGTATTATGCTCGCCGGGACAAGACTTTAATCACCAAGTAAGGATGATACCAGCATGAAAATTCTAACTAGTCCTCCACCTGAGTCGTTCAATATTACTCTGGAGTATGTTTGGTTAAATGATCTATATTCTCTCCCTATTCAAATTACATACGACGTGACCTGTGGTGCGGAGGAGGACGAGTTTCTTCCATGCTTCTCGCTTACAAAAGCCGAATGGGATAGTCCGGAGTGCGATGCCCTGTCTTGGTATGTGTCACCCCACAGAGATGATTTTACCTTCCGGACGAAGCTATTTCGGGACTTTCCGAGCGTGAAGCGCCTGTCGCCCCCTTGGCGACCAACAGTAGGCACAAAGTTTCAAATGAAATGCAAGGTCACCTCGACTTCGGCGACCTACTCCATCGATGGAATAGATTATGCAACGGCAACATACGAGGAAGGACAAATTCCAGCGCAGGGCTACTTCGGATTCGCTAAGTACGGGGTTGAGAACATCACTGTCGAGGAAGTTGTTGTGCAGCACGTCAAAATTGGAGAACCGCTCACATGTTGGTACAACGAAAGCGGTAATTACTCTGGTGCGGACAGTGGCTCTAATAGAGTCAATAATGGAATCAATGAAGTTGGAAAGCTGATAAAAACTGGTAATGGTGGAGATTATACTTGGGGATACATCATTACAGAATGGGTAAACGGCAAAGATTGCCCAAGCAAAATAGATGGTCTTCCGCGCCAGGGTCGCTAATAGCCATTGAGCCAAAGGGGAATATTATCACTTCCCCTCTGCCTCTGCTGCGCCTATTTCACGGGATGGTATAACCCATCTTTTTCGTTAAAAACGCGATGCCTTTGGCATTTTTACAGATTTGCGAAAAACTGCATAAATAGCTTTTGTTCGCACCTATATAAATTATTTGATTGATTAAAAACAAAAATTTTCTAATCTATCAAAAGATAGATTTTTACAAGAATTACTCTCTTCGATGAGATTTTCGGTCGCAGGTTACGTAAAATAATTTTTGTCGAGTACAGAGAAAATTGATTTATTGTACCTTTGTGAGAAATCCGGGTCTCGTCTTGCATCAAGTTCCATTTCAATTCATCATCGCTTAAAAGCTAAATCTAAATTGAGGATTAACTTACCTTTGATGTACTCCTGCCTCAGAGCGATCGCATGGTGCAGAATCCGCGTCGTCGATCCGCAGGTAATTAAGTAAACACAAATCAAGCTCCGACGACAGCGATCGTCTTGGGGAAGAATTTATAACTTAAACAGGTATCTACTATGTATGAAAAAATTAAAACAGAGATGGAAGGTTGGTTTACTGAATACGACAATCTTTTTGAGTTACAAGAAACCTACCTTCTCTCCATGTTAAGTAAACTTAAAAATACAGCCATTGGTAAGGAAAGGGGTTATGGCTCAATTAAAAGTATTGCAGATTTTCAATCTCAAACTCCTATTCAGCATTACAGTGATTTAAAACCTTACATATTGAGAATTATTACTGGGGAAACTAATGTACTTTCTCCAGAATCTCTTACACACTGGATTCAAACTTCAGGAACCACTGGTACACCTAAATTATTTCCATACAATGAAAAATTTGAACAAAATCTGTGGGCTGCCGCTCCATTCCCAATAAATTGTTTTATATATCGTGTGGGTTCTCAAGCTCTAAAAATGTTAGAGGGTGAAACTATTTTTATACACGCTAGCGGTGATTGTGGAACGATAGGCACTGGAGTCACTAAAAAATCTCTGGCATTTGTCACCGGTTGGCTTGCAAAAAATAGCTCTCCAAATAATCCACTTGCACACATTCAAGCGATTCCAGACTGGGAAGAGAGAATTCTTCAGACGGCTGTTTATTATGTACAAAAAAATGTGACACGTCTATCAGGCGTTAGTACTTATATATTAATGCTTCTTCAGAAACTGGAAAGTGCTTTTGATGGAAAACTATTTTCAGCGTTGGCAGAAAAAAATCCTGAACGTGCGGCGGAGTTAGAACAATTCTATCGTGAAGATGGTAAGTTAAAAGTTTCTAGAATTTGGACTAATTTATTATGCTTGAGTTTAGGGGGCGTAAATCCATTTCAATATAAGAACTGGATAGAAAATAATTTGCCGCAAAGCATTATATTTCAAGTTTATGTAGGTTCTGAAGGGTTTTATGGATTTCAGTATGATATCAATGACCCTGCTATGGTACTGCTTCCGAAAAATGCTTTCTATGAATTTTTAGATGTTGATGAATATACTAATTGGCAGTTTGATAATGGAAATATTCCAACTAGATATACAGTAGCCGATGTGCAATCTGATAAAGAGTATGTATTTTGCGTCTCTAACGATCTAGGTTTTACCACATATATTCCTGGTGATATTATTAAAGTAGTTTCTACCCAACCATTTTTATTTATATATTCACGCCGTCTTGGTAGAGAAGTAAATATAGCAACAGAAAAGATGAGTGAAGAACACATAACAATAGCTATTGAGGAAGCAGCAAGAAATAATCATTGCGTGTATAGCGAGTATTTGTGTACTGCTGTTACTGAACCACTTCCCCATTACACTGTTGCTGTTGATTTTTCTACTCCTCCTCAAAATTTAGATAAATTTGCGGCGGATATGGAGCAATCTATTTTCCAATCAAATCTAAGTTATGCAGAAGTAAGAAAAATGGATGTACTTCAGCCTCTGCGTGTAATCAATGTATCAGCAGGAGAGTTTGAGCGATATATTGTCACAAAAAATAAAGCGGGTGAATGGAACCCAGGACAAATGAAACTCCCACGTCTGACTGACCGTCAAGACTTCATTAATTTCTTTCAAATAACTAATGAAGGGATTTCCAAATTTATTTGATGATTAGAGTGATTGGGGTAGATATAGCTGTGTAAAATCGTACATTATTTCCAAAAAGCGATTGCTTGACTCGCAACCAGATTTACAGGTTGTTGGAGAAGTAGAAAACGGTCAACAAGCCCTAGAACATGTAACGTCTTGATTGATTTTCTACGCTTCACAATTTGCTATCCCTTGTAGTATTGCTTCGTGTCCTTGAATTTTAGTTATTTAAATCAAAAAAGCCTCTACCCAATGGTTTATCTCTACACAAATTAAATACTGACTTAGAGAATGAGGGAATTACAGGATTTATTCTCTAAAGTGATACATATCACATTTATCAAATACTGTAACAGATTTTACATTATGGCTAATCAAGCACAAAGCAAGAGTAAAGATAAGGATGCAGCTAAGGAAGATACAAGTAAAAAGTCTTCACAATCTAACGAAAGTTCTTCAAACGAGAATGGTGGAGACTTAGCCAAGAAGATAGAATCGCTGCATTCCACACTTAGCGGAGACTTAAGTAATGTTGAGAGTGAAGCAGCTTTAGGCTTGATTGATGAATGGTACGACATTCTGCACAAAGCGAAAGAACCAGAAATCAAAGAATTATCAAGCCATCTTAAACAATTAAAGCAGCTTTTGAAGGGTGGAAAAGCAACTGCTCACGAAATTAGCGAAGTGCTATCAGAAGTTGGTGAACAAACCAGCGAATACGCTACAGACGTTGAGAAGGGTCTTAAAAACCCATTGCGACAGATTGGCCAGCAACTGTCCAAACTTGGTAACTCCCTAGCGAAAGCTGAAGAACACGAACAAATCGAAGAAATTAACTCTTTGGTTGAAACTCTCGATGATGGATTAGGAGAAGTCGATAAAGAAGCAGCAACTTCGTCGATTGATACTTGGTATAACGTGCTGCATAAATCGGAAGACGAAGATATTAAGGAAATTGCTGAGGGTCTTAAACAACTTAAGCACGCATTAAAGCTCAAGAATCCCAAGGGTGCTGAGATTAGTAGTATTTTATCAAAACTTGGCGAGCAAACTGTGGCAGCATCCCAAGAAGCTAAAAGAGGATTTAAAGGCCCTATTCAGCGATTGGGTAAACTTCTATCAAACTCGGCAAAATCTATCGAAGGGTAGTTTTTTGTAATTATAGTTGTAGGGTGCGTTAGCTGAAAGCGTAACGCACCTTATTTTATTTAGTGGATGTTTGGAAATACATCCGTATATATATATTGGAGATACTTCATTGTGCTACGCTCCATTCAGGATGACATTGGCCGTATGTATTGGGAATAAGGAGCATCTCAATGAGCATAAAACATCCTTGTCATTCTGAGCGAAGCGAAGAATCCCAATCTCAAATAGAATCGAGATGCTTCATTGCGCTACGCTCCATTCAGCATGACATTGGCCGTATATACTTGGGATGCTTCATTGCGCTACGCTCCATTCAGCATGACATAATAATGATGATATTTTCCAAACATCTTCCTACACAGTAGGCAACCCATGCACCTGCAATAAATCTAATTCCTGCTCAAATATCTCATCAATCGGCAACATTTTTCCCTCGTCCGTCATAAACTTATGGTCTTTCGTTGCCCGAATTATTCCCCCATTTTCTAACTCATATTCAAACAGTTCTTGCTGTCCCCGATTGTGAAATTGAGCAATAGGTTGTGCATACACATTCCCATTCCCATCAACACTAAATACACTACAATTAATCTCTTTCTCGACAATTTCACCAATTTCTAAAAAGCCATATTCAACAGTGAGAATTTGCGTATCGGAACTCAAACAATATTCAGCAAACTTTTCCATTTGCGTAAATAATTCCTCAGCAACTTGCTGCCGTACCCCATTCTTCGCAGAACCATCTATAAATTTTTCCCGCTGCTTCTGCATTTCGGAAACCTTCTTTTTACCCATTGCCCGACGCAATAAGTCAGCTTGCCCAAGGGTATAACCTGCCATATCTTGAGCAATTTTCATAATTTGCTCTTGATACACCATAATCCCATAGGTTTCATCAAGAATTGGTTCTAAACTAATATGTTGGTAATCGATTTCTTCTCGACCGTGTTTGCGGTTAATAAACTTAGGAATTAACCCGGCATCCAAAGGCCCTGGTCGGTATAAAGCCAAAATAGATGAAATATCTTCAATATTCGATGGCTTCAAATCGCGGACAATTTGCTTCATCCCCGACGATTCTAACTGAAATATTCCCTCTAATTCCCCTGATTCTAATAATTTATAAGTGTTTTGAACATCTGTTGGTAACTTAGCCCCTTCCGCACCTTTTGCTAATATCTTGTGTGCTTTGCGTTCTTGTGCGGTAATATCATATGGGTCGATTACAAATCCCTTTGTTTCCTCGATTAATTCGATAGTTTTTTGAATCATTGTCAGGTTTCTTAACCCTAAAAAGTCCATTTTTAATAACCCAATCGAGTCCAAATCCTCCATATAATATTGAGTAATCACCGACCCGTCATTATTGCGTTGTAGCGGGACAATTTCATCTAATGGTTCAGCCGAAATCACCACACCAGCAGCATGA
>JANNFJ010000469.1:0-9709 GCA_031379725.1 Calothrix sp. OTE_75_metabat_31 | reverse complement strand
TCACCCTCGATGTATTCCATCACCATGCAGGGCAAATCATACTCATCAAATATATTTTCGATTTGCACAATATGCGGATGACGGCAAACCGCAAGTCGAACTGCTTCTGAGCGAAAATCCTGCCGCAATTTTTCACGGTGTGGTTTCCAAGCACGGTCGTTAAGAATTTCTTCTTTGAGAGTTTTTATTACTCTGCGTTGATTCGATTGGTTTCTAACAAGGAAAGTAATACCAATTCCACCTTCACCAAGCTTTCGTTCGATCAAGTAACGTCCCCCAAATAATGGCTGTCCCGAATTCCACACCATTCTTAATAAACCTTAAATAATCTTAATAGGGAGGCTAAGGTCTTCTTTACCCCGCCCGTACAGAAATAATGTTGGGGGAAATAGGTAATTATAAATATTTTCCTACTACCCAGTACCCAACACAGGATTCCCGACTAAACGAGTCATATTTAATTGCGTTCACTTCTTTAGCATAAAACTTTCGTTTTAATTAAGGCAGGAAATTGTGAGTAGGAACGTTAAAATTAGGGGTATTAAGATCGGGGTATTTAAATTAAGAAATAAAAGTTAGTAATTAGCAATTAGCAACTAGATGGGGCATGTCAGAGTGTTTTGACAGAAAGCGAGAGTGAGAATGGTAGTTTCTTGGAGAAACTGGGACATAGCCTATGCTAATGGTAAAAAGTAATACATAAAATATCAAGTATTACTAGCAACAATTTTTTATAACCTCTTTTTCTTAAGACCTAATAGAATTATTCTATCCATTGGGCAAAACAACAGTTAACTAATAACGCAATTTAAAAAAACAATCTAATGCAGCATAATTTTTGATGGATAGTAAGTAAATTGAATAGTATAAGATGATTGTCTAGCAACATTTTCTAGTTAATATTCGGCATAAAGTACTAAGGGAAACATTTCTCCGGCTAGCTTTACAAATAAATGTAATACATGTAAAAAAGCAAAGATTATGTTAAAAAATATGCGTTTGAGACAAAAATTTACAATTTTGCTAGTTGCGATATTAGTATTTGGTTTGAGTCTAAGTGGATTTGTTCTATCTTCGTTACTTAGGCAAAATGCCAAAAATGATATTGCATCGACTGGTTTGATGTTAATGGAAACTATGACTTCGGTTCGCAAATACACAAGTACTCAAGTCAATCCTGAACTAGTTGATAAATTGGAAACAAAATTTTTACCTCAGACAGTCCCAGGATATTCTGCACGGGAAGTTTTTGAAGTTTTGCGTGGCAAACAAAATTATCGAGAATTTTTCTACAAAGAAGCAACGCTGAATCCTACTAATTTACGCGATAAAGCTGATAGCTTTGAGGCGGCAATTGTGGAAAGTTTTCGTAATGACAAAAGCTTAAAAGAAGTAAGTGATTTTCGGAAAATTTCTGGGGGAGATATTTTCTATATTGCCCGTCCTTTGTCAGTCTCGGAACCGAGTTGCCTGCAATGCCATAGTACGGTAGAAGCTGCACCAAAAACCATGATTGACCGTTATGGAACTGCAAATGGATTTGGATGGCAATTAAATGAAATAGTAGGCGCTCAAATTATTTCTGTACCTGCAAGTAGAGTGATTGATAAAGCTAATAAATCATCTTTATTAATTGTGGGAATTGTTTCGATAGTTTTTGTCGCAGTAATTTTGTTAGTGAATTTGTTTTTAAATCGACAAGTAATTCGTCCCTTGAAACGAATTACTCGCGTTGCTGAAGAAGTCAGTACTGGACATATGGATGTAGAGTTTGAAAATTTCGCCAATGACGAAATTGGTAATCTAGCAAAAGCCTTTAAAAGGATGCAATTTAGTTTAGAAATGGCAATGAAACGACTTAAGCGATCGCATGGAAGTACGGAAGGGAATTCCTAATTCTGAAATAATTTGCGACTAAATTCACTTGCGTCCTGGGGGCTGGGAATTTCTCTTGCTAGAATTTGGGCAAAGTGATACGGGGAAGCGTCGGGGGATTCGATTAATACTTCCTCGATAATCATAGAAGCCATTGGACCAATATAAAAAGCTAACTTTTCTTGACATCGTGCCACAAATTCGGGTTCGAGTGAAGATATTTGTGGAGGTTGAGTTTTTTTACTTAGGGTATTACCGAAATTATTTTCTTGCGGTTGATTGTCAAAATAATATGTTGTCTTACCTAGATTAGGTGGAGTAGTATGTAGAGTCGGTGGAATTTCAATTTGATTAAACCCTTTCGCTAAAGGTATTTTCGGTGCTGTTAATTCTTCAAGGTCAGCGAGAACTTGCTGAGATGTTTGGTATCGATACTTAGGGGTATCAGCAAGCATCTTATTGAGGATTTGGGTAAGGCGATCGCTAACATTAGTATAAAACTGCCATTTCCATTCCAATGAATATTGATCCATCAAAAAAGAAGGGTCACGACCTGTTAATAATACGACTGCGGTTACACCTAAAGCATATAAATCGCTGCTAGGAGAACATAACCCAATACTAATTTGTTCGCGGGGTGCGTATCCAACTTTTCCCACTAAGGACATTTTGCCCACAAATGTGACCTGTTCGCCATCATTACCACCGTTAAAGTCAGCTATTTGCTTGCCGACACCGAAATCAATTAATACAGGTAAGTTATGCCCTTCCGGCAACATAATATTGTCGGGAGAGATATCGCGGTGGATGATATTATGTTCGTGAACGTAACTCAATATCGGTAATAAATTTTTCAACCATTCGATGACTTCATCCTCACAAAAAGTCCGGTTTTGAAATTGGCGATCGCGTAATAGGGCGGAATAAGTTTTGCCATCTACATATTCCTGCACTAAAAATAACCGACCATCACCTTCAAAACAAGCTAAAAAGCGGGGAATTTGTGGGTGTTCGAGTTGGTGCAATATTTTCGCTTCGCGTTTGAACAAATTACGGCATCTTTCTAAACCGTTTTCCCCAGTTCCAACAGGTGCAAACTCTTTGAGTACGCAGGGTTCGTTAAAGCGACGGGTATCAAACGCTAGATATGTTCTTCCCAAACCTCCCTGTCCGAGAAGTTTTTGGATAATATAACGGTTATCAATTAAAGTTCCAGATGCGATTTCTGAGCCGGTCATAGAGAATTGAGGCATAACATCTTACTCCTAGCTATTTTTAGTAAATAACTGGTTCCTTCATCGAATAGATAAGTAACGATGCACTTTATAACTATACAATAATCAATATAATTACTGAGTATTTATATATACTTTAGCGAGCATTGATAGTTAACTACTGTTTAAAACGAACTTCAAGCGTTCGCAGGTACATTTCTAAATGCACTTCGTTACTTATCAGGCTAACTGTTATTAATAACGTCGAAACAATATTAATTATTGTGAATTTGAATAACTCATATTTAGGTTGTTGATGCGACCACTGACCACTGACCACTGACCACCGACTTATTTAGTTCTAACAGGAGTTGAAACAACATTAGGAGTTGGTTGATAAAGCAAAATAACGGGTGTTGACTTAACTGTGTCCTCAAGGGGGCGAACTTTCTCAACTAGCTGAATAAATTGGTTATAGCTAGGTATCTTGGCTGCGGGGACATAACCTGCATCACCTGTAATATCGCCAGGTGCTTCACGCATGATTTTTTGAATTTGAGAAAGACGATTGCGGTCAACAGTAGGCCCTAGCAGTACAACCCCAGAAGGAATCCAGCGACTGGTATGTAAAACGCGGAATTTTGTTGTTGGAAACTCGCGTCGGTGTATTTCATAATCGCGTTCAGATAGTGCTGCAGCATCCGCAGTTTGGTCATTTACCCACCCAAGGGCAGTTTTGGGAGTAGGTGCAGAACGGATTTGTTTGAGTGTTAATCCGTAGAGGTCGTATAGGGGTACATAAAAACCCGCTGCGGAACCAGTTCGACCTAATGCGATGATTTTGTTACCCAAATCCCCGATTTTCTGAATTGGTTGATCGTCCCGAACTATTAGTAAAGAACGCTGGGTACTGCTGACTCCCTCCATTGAGAATACAGCAGTATATTGTGATTTGCTCATGGCGATCGCAGCTAGTCCGGGAGGTGCAAAGACGATTTCCCAGTTTTTACGCTGCACTTGTTCTACTGCTTGCAGTTCGTTGTAAGCAGGTTCGAGTTCGACAATCGTTTTTGTTTGCGTAGCAATATAGTCTTTAAACCGCTGATATTTATCGAGTGAAACCGCACCATCATCGTAACTAACTACACCAATAGTTAGTTTGTCGGGGTTAAAAGTTTCTTCTTCCTTACCGCATCCAACACTAAATAGCCCAATTATTACTAAAAGTGGCAAGATCGGAATGTGGGGATTAATCGGTTTCATGAGGCAATAAATTTATGAGATCCGAGCCATTGTTATTATCCCTAATGTGAGTAACTAATTTAGCTAATGCTGCTCAAATTTAACCTTACTTAAAGTTAATTTTTTTACATATAGCCAGAAAGCTATTGTCAACGCTATTTGAATTAATATACTTTCATCTATTTTAGGAAAAATGTATTAGAAAGTACTGATTTTAAATGTTTTTTATCGTCATTTATAAAATATAAATTTGTTAGTGGCTAACAAATTATAGAACCTTTTAGTCAAACTTTTTACATGGCAATAAATTGCTTTATCATTAAGAACAAAATCCGAGTAACTGATGCGAAGCCCGGATTATTCAACCCTCTAATAAGTGAATAATACCTAATAAACATCACGCTTCAGGTTCAATATCTGCTGCACGCAATTGTGCAGCTAATCTTTGGGTCCGTTGCCGTTCTTGTTCGGTGCGTTGTTGTTCCTGTTCAATACTTTCTGAACCCCACAATAATAATTCTCCTTGTTCGTCCCACCATCGCAACCAATATCCGGTACGATTTTCGCGGGTTCCTTGGCACACACCAAGAAAAAGATTGATTTGAGCTACCCAATAACGGTTATTTTCGTCAGATGATAGAAGTGTATATTTCCCAATTGAATCTAATTGATATAATTCTATTTTCCCTCTATCGGGTTCAAAAATAACGTAGCTAGATACTTTTAAAACACGTTCGTAGTAGTACCATTTTCCAGGCGGATAAGTTTGTTTTGAAGAATATTCATTTTCTTGAGTGTCGGATAGAAATTCCATGACAATTTGGGGTATATGACCTTGAAGCACAGGCGTATAACTGCGCTTCACCTCATCTCTAGAAACGCGAATATTCGGCACATATGCCCAATCAGGTGCTTTGATGACAATTTGACCATTGAGAGTGGCACAAATCCCGTAATTGGTAGGCGTTAAAGCAGTTGGAGGAAGTTTCCCAGCTATTTTCAAGCTTTCAGTTAAGGCAGCAGCAAGGGCTGGTTGGTTGATGTTATCCACTGGTTCATCGGGTAAAACGTAATCTTCGGGAAGCTTCTCCCATGTAATTTGTAAATTTTCGGCAATGGCAATCATAAAGTTTTTTTTTATATTTGAGTTTATTTTGGACAGGACTTACGCACGCACGATATTTGGTAGGGGCACTTGGGTATCGTGCCCCTACGGTAACTACTCTTCGTCTGGCATTAAATCTTCTTCAGTCAAACCTTGCTGGGGAATTGCGGCAATAATGGCATCGATAACTTTGGCAACTGGCAAAATTTCAATATTCAAATCGGGAAATTTCGTCCCTTTGGGAACAATTGCCCGTTTAAAGCCCAATTTTGCCGCTTCCTTGAGTCGTAACTCCATTTGCGACACCGACCGCACTTGTCCACCCAAACCGACTTCACCGATTAATACCGTAGTGGGGTCTACTATGCGATCGCGGAAACTGGCAACGATTGCGATCGCAACTCCCAAGTCCACCGCTGGTTCTTCCACATTCAACCCACCCGCTGACGCTACATAGGAATCTAACTTCGACATCGGTATCCCGACCCGCTTTTCCAATACCGCTAAAATCTGCACGAGACGGCTATAATCGACACCCGTACTCGACCGACGGGGTGAAGCATAACTCGTGGGACTAACTAAAGCCTGCAACTCAACTACAATCGGGCGCGTGCCTTCACAAGCGACTACAATCGCACTACCTGGTGCAGGGTCATCTCGATTACCCAAGAATAACTCTGAAGGATTGGGGACTTCACGCAACCCGTTTGCTACCATTTCAAAAATACCGATTTCGTGGGTAGCACCAAAACGATTTTTTACAGTTCGTAACAATCGGTGCGACGCAAATCTATCACCCTCAAAATACAACACTGTATCTACCAAGTGTTCCAAAACTTTTGGACCTGCGATCGCACCTTCTTTGGTAACGTGCCCGACAATCAACATGGTAATATCTTCATGCTTCGCCACCTTCATCAATGCCGCAGTACATTCGCGCACCTGTCCTACCGAACCTGGTGCAGAAGTCAAACTCGGAAAAAACACCGTTTGAATACTGTCAATCACCGTTAAATTTGGCTTAAGCGATTCGATTTCGCGCAAAATCTCTTCCAAATCGGTTTCCGGTAAGATGTATAAATCTGCACTAACTCCTCCAATGACTTCGGCTTTTTTGGCAACACTTTCGCTACTTTCGTTGACATCAGTAATTATTTCTTTAACTATTTCGATGGCATGACTTCCATCTGCATTCTGATGCCCGTTACTTTCGTTATTGTCCGTAACATTCAACTTACTAACACCCAAACGCGAAGCACGTAACTTTACCTGTTGTGCCGATTCTTCCCCCGATACATACAGGACTCGATATCGCTGTGATAATTCATTTGACACCTGTAACATCAGCGTAGATTTACCGATACCTGGGTCACCACCGATGAGTACCATCGAACCTGGAACTACACCACCACCTAATACACGGTCGAGTTCACCATATCCTGATTCCCAACGTGGAACTTGACGGTCAGTAATTTGGTCGAACCGCAGCGAATACCGTGGTTTCGCAGGTTTACTACTGGCTTTACTTTGACCTTGCTGGCTGTGCCAACTGCCAACATTTCGACTTGGTGAATCGGATGATGGTTGTGTACTAATCTCCTCTTCGAGGGAGTTGTATGTTCCGCAACCCGGACAGCGTCCGTACCATTGTGGCGATTCGTGTCCGCATTGATTGCAATTGTAGATTGTACGAGGTTTTGGCATTTTTACTTGATTAAATATTCTTAATTTTTTATTAAGGTTGCGGTGAAACTAAAAACTAACAGTCGTAATACTTCTAAGTTTTACTAAGAAATTATGGTAATGATATCTTAATAATATGGTAGTAAAAATTAACGATCAAAATTTTAGTTAAGGAGCGTTGAGATTGGAAAGTCATAAAGAAAAAATCCTAGTAGTAGACGACGAAGCCAGCATTCGTCGGATATTGGAAACGCGCCTTTCAATGATTGGTTACGATGTTGTCACCGCAGGCGATGGTGAAGAAGCTTTAGACATCTTTCGTAAAACCGAACCTGACTTGGTTGTTTTGGATGTAATGATGCCAAAACTCGACGGTTATGGTGTTTGCCAAGAGTTACGCAAAGAATCAGACGTTCCAATTATTATGCTAACAGCCCTGGGGGATGTTGCAGACCGCATCACGGGGCTGGAATTGGGTGCGGATGATTATGTAGTCAAACCCTTTTCTCCCAAAGAACTCGAAGCCCGTATCCGTTCAGTATTGCGTCGTGTCGATAAAACTGGTGCTTCGGGAATTCCTAGTTCCGGCGTAATTACCGTCAGCACGATTAGAATTGATACCAATAAACGGCAAGTTTATAAAGGTGATGAGCGAATTCGCTTAACTGGTATGGAATTCAGCTTGTTAGAGTTGTTAGTTAGTCGTTCGGGCGAAGCGTTTTCGCGGTCAGAAATTTTACAAGAAGTTTGGGGATATACTCCCGAACGTCACGTTGATACCCGCGTGGTAGATGTACATATTTCCAGACTCAGGGCAAAACTTGAAGATGACCCTAGCAACCCTGAGTTAATTTTGACTGCACGGGGTACTGGTTATCTTTTTCAACGCATTATTGAACCGGGGGAGGAGTAGAGAGTTAGGAGTTATGTTAATAATTATGAATTTAAATTTAAGATTGAATTTAAATTTAACAATTATTAACAAACTTTAAAAAGGATATGAGCATTTAGGGATATAAAAGTGTAAGGCAAATATATAAAACAAGAATTGCACGCCGCATTACCCATAGTAATTCCACACATCCTAACTCTTATACTGCGAACGGGTTATAACTGGACTTAATAATAACCCCTCTCCAAACCTCTTCCCGTACACCGTAGGTGTACACACATCTTTCAATCCTGCTTAATATCCCCTCTTTGTGACCTTTGTGTCTTTGTGGTTTATCTCTATTAAGGAAGCACAAAGGTACGGAGAACACAAAGAAAGAGAAGAAAAGTAACAGAAATATTCTTGTGTGTACAGGGTAGCCCCGTACACGGGGAGAGGCTTAAAAACTTAATTAGGTTAAAAAAAGTACGTTTTTTAGCCGTTTTGAGTATAATTCCTAACTCCTAACTCCCAACTCATTTAAATTATGTCCAAAAGCGATCCAAATCGAGTATTGCGACTTCTACCTTTGGTTACTGGTGGATTAGGGGCTGTACTTTTGCTGGTAAATCGAGTTTTGACACCAGAACTTACTACCTCGCAGTCCCGTGGGGATGTGTTAGGAGTAATTTTAAGCGCATTACTAATTTTGACTGGTTTAATTTGGCAACAAGTACAACCCAAAACACCTGATAGTGTAAAACTCATTGGGGAAGAAGGATTTGAACTTGTCCCGGATTTACCTGACTTTATAAAAACCGAACTTGCATGGTCATCGCATTTATTGTTAACCAACACCGTCACGCGATCGCTTGTGGTCTACTATGAAGGTAAAGTTTTGTTGCGACGGGGAATTTTGTCACCAAAATCGCAAGTGACACCAGGAGTAATTTTAAAGCGAGTACTCGAAACGCAAAAACCCGTTTATCTAGTTAAGTTAGAAATATATCCCGGAAAAATTGAATTTGACTATTTACCAGAGAACACACAAGGGGTAATTTGTCAACCGATTGGCAAAGAAGGAGTAATGATATTAGGGGCAAATGCACCCCGCAGTTATACCAAGCAAGATGAAAACTGGATCACTGGAATTGCGGATAAGTTAGCTGTAACTTTAAGTGAGGGAGTGGGGAGTAGGGAGTAGAAACTATGCAAATTATTTATTGTTCGTTGATTCTGTTGATGTTAGTTGGTGTTGTGGGTGCAGTTGTTCCAGCACTACCGGGTGCTAGTTTGATTTTGATTGCGATCGCAATTTGGGGTTTTGTGCAAAAATCTTTTGATGCAATCGACATCCCCTTAATTGTCACAGCAGTTGTTTTGGTACTCAGTATTGGGGTAGATTTTTTGGCTGGTTATATTGGTGCAAAACAAGCTGGTGCTAGTAATTGGGGACAAATTGGGGCATTTGTCGGTTTAATCGTTGGATTTTTTGGCTTATTGCCAGCCTTGCCCTTTGGGGGACCCTTATTAGGAATGTTGCTAGGTCCGTTATTAGGTGCAATTGTCGGAGAGTATCTATTTTGTAAGAATTTGCAAACTGCGGTTAAAGCGGGTATAGGTATTGTTGTTGGTACTCTAATCGGAAATGTGATTCAGGGATTGCTTGCTGTTGCATCTGTTGCCGTCTTTGTCTTTTCTACTTGGTCGCAGGTTTTT
>JANNFJ010000459.1:0-4811 GCA_031379725.1 Calothrix sp. OTE_75_metabat_31 | reverse complement strand
CATTAAGTTTTGTGTCAGGAGCTTGCGAATTACCACCTTGGAGGGTGCGCTTTACCAAAAGAATCGATTCCCGTGCCAATGCTGGTTGGACGAGTGCAAACGCTGGTACCGTTACTGCTGTCATTCCTACGACTGCGATCGCCACAATTGTCGCTTTAAGTTGCATGTAGGGTTGCGATGTTCTGTAAATTACTAATTGCCGGGATTTTTTTATGCGTGATTTACGAGTTGGCATATGGAGTTTAAATAGGTATTTTTTACTATATATTATGAATATTTCACCGAGTAATCCGGCAATATCCGGGGGTCGAAGCCAATTTAGCAGCAAATTTTTCCCATTCTAACGTTTACGATCGAAAATTGCGTAATTCGCTCAGAGTGAGATAGCCGTCCTAATCTACCCAAAATGCAACAGTTTCAAGTTTTCTTTACTTTTATATACCAATTAATTAACCAACTTACAGGCAACACCTTTATACGAATACCCTGTTACCTTCGGTATATTTTCAAGATAAAACTCAGTCAAAGTCACATTATCAAATTGTTTTTCAACCAGTTGCCCAATATTGCGATTTAAATGGCATCCATCACCGATGATTTTTTGTAACGGAGTCAAGCGATTTTGCCAAACTTGAATTTGTGGTTCTCTGCTTAAACCATGCTCGATAAAAAAGAATTTTCCTCCCGGTTTCAAGACTCGATAAACTTCTTTAAGTGCTTGTTCGACTTTGGGAATGCTGCATAGCGTAAAAGTACTAACTACACTATCGAATGAATTATCAGCCATAGGTAAACTTTCACCACCGATTATTTGATGTTCGACCGTAATTTTTGATGATTCAATCCGCTTTTGTGCTAATGCATGAACTCCTGGATTTGGGTCAACTGTGACAATTTTATAAATATCATCTGGATAGTAAGATAGATTTAAACCTGTTCCAAAACCAATTTCTAAAACATCCCCTTTGACATCTTTTAGCACTTCTTGACGATATTTTGTAATGACTGGAGCAGATAACGACCACTCAAAGAGATATGGAAGAATTCGCTGCGAATAAAATCCCATTTTTTGCCTTGTAAATATTTAATAGCTATATTTTAAATAATATATAGCATTTATAAATTATAAACTCTTCGGGTTGGCTAGCCTGCGGCAGCACTGAGTCCCAGGGGGACACGCTACGCGAAAAACTAGATACCCACTTATTAAAGCAAATCATTAATGGTCACATGAGATACCAACGTTGTGCCCATATATCCCGTAGGGGCAGTTAGGTATCGTGCCCCTACAATACCGTGGGACAACAAAATATTTTTGTATAATGATTCAATAGATGAGTTAGGGTTCTTGAACGTGTGGTTTTGGGATAAAGACTCGGTTGAATACGAAATTTTCAAGCAATACGAGCGAACTTTAATCGCTATTGGTATAAATTTTTCCCGTGAGGATATCCAAGATGCATTAGAAAGCTGCACTTCTGGGTTAGAAGATGCATTTAGGGCAACTATTAGTTATATAATCTGGTTGCAAGAACAAGAAAAAGAGATTTTGCCGGATGCAATACTATTAAATGCTCTTAGTAATCTCTGGAAACCTAGATATTGGCACGATGATTATCTTTCGCTTCCTCAATTCCAATCTCAAGGGCAAAAGTGGTACGATAATGCTGCAAAAATATGGGGATATGATGTACGCAACCAGTTAGTAAGCGATGTTTTTCTTGATGAAGGTAAAGAGTTTATTCGGTTTACAAATGGTAAAGAAATGTTAGTACAGATAGCATGGAAGCGAGGATGGGAAGAAGTTTGTGCATTTGCTAATAGTAGTCTGTATTAAAATGATGAAGATTCAAAGAATCCGGTTTTTTTTAAGAAACCCGGATTTTGAACCTCTTGAAAGGGTCAAAATTGCTCGCATAGCCCACTCGTTTATTTTATTTAACTATAGGAAAAACTGTTACGGATTTTAACGTAGCTGTCCCATCTGTTTCGGATTGTTTTTTAAGCTTTTTTAATTGATTTTCTAACTCAATAATGTTCTCTGGATAGCTATAAGAGTTACGCTTATTTAAATATGCACTGTAATTCTCATTTTTAATGCGTCCATCATTTTCTTCTAATAAAGTTACAATATTGGGTTTCAACTCCTCTAACTCTGCTGTTAATGCATCTATTAACAAACGACATTCTTTATATCTATCTAACCATTTAGATTTATCATAGCCTAAGTTAATGGTGGGCAATTCCTCCGATCCTTCTAGGTCATTTAATGGTGGTTTGAATTTTTCCATACATTCTTGTTCCCACATATTAATATCATCTGCATCTTCCCAAGCAAAGTAAGCTATGTATTGGACTCGATTTAATTTAAAGTCGTTTAATCTTTCGTGTTGAGAATGTCGTTGTCTTAAATTAGTAGCTTTTCCGATGTACCATACCCTTTTAGCTGCGTCGATAGCAAAATATATTCCAGGTGCTTCTGGTAAATCGTGACTACCTAAAATTGTGCGAGGTAGTTTAGACATGTTAAATTCCATGACAATAAATCCTTAACTTCATTGTTTCAAAATCAATCAGTTTACCTTATACGATATCTCAATTAATTTTGACATATCGCAGGGGTCAGAATCCGGGTTTCTCGCAGAAACCCGGATTCTAGCCTTCACGACTTGGCTTACATTAATAACATCGACCACTAGAATTAATTAAAAGGTTAATGATGCAAAAAAATCAACCGGGTAGTAAGGACATGCAAATTATTTATACAATTATTACATCGAGTTTAGGGTATTTACTAGTAGCAACAACAGATAATGGTATCTATAAGGTTAAACTAGGAGACATTGCCGATAAATTAGAAAATATTTTATACAAAGAATCACAGCAAGCTATTATTCAGCGTGACGATTCTCAACACAAAAACTGGGTGCAAGCAATTGTCAACTTTATTGCTGGAAGTCAGCCACATTTAGATTTACCATTAGATATTCACGGAACAGCGTTTCAAAAGCAAGTTTGGCAAGCTTTGCAGAAAATTCCTTACGGGGAAACCCGCACTTATGCAAATATTGCCCGTGAGATTAGCAAACCAAAAGCTGTACGTGCAGTTGGAACTGCGTGCGGTGCAAATCCAGTTGCTTTAATTGTCCCATGTCATCGCGTTTTACGAAGCGATGGGGGTTTAGGTGGTTATGAATGGGGTTTGGAAAGGAAAAAAAAACTACTCGAACAAGAATCGCGTGAATTTAGATTTTAGATGTGTGCTGGATACTAATTATACGTTACTAAAATATTTTAGGAGACACGATATTACTCTACAAGAACCCCTTACGGGAAACGCGTCTCTACATCTTCTATTCCTCTGTGCCCTCAGTGTCTCTGTGGTCATTACCTAAAGATTTTATATGCGAGTTATACCAATTACACAATCGATGATTGTAGGTTGTAGCCTCATTTTATTAGGAACGGCAACGGCAAATGATTTATTTGCAAATTTTTTTAATCAAAATAGCAGTATTTAATTGCAATCTAGATAAGTTAATAGTATGAGTTATTTCAACGACGCGGATATAACCATTTAGCAAACAACTTTGTCATTTGCGGCATGACCACATAAGTCATCAGCAATACAAGACAGACAGTAACAACAAAAGTGCGAATTAATAGCGGCAGAGGATTTAAAATTGGTGCAAATAGAATATTAATAATATTAAGCAAACAAAAGATTGCTAACCACGTAATCAAAGCCATTTTATAACGAGGTGGCGGCATAATTACCTTTTTTGCAGGCAATGTAAACCAAGTTTCCAACCCTGTCAATTTCTCGACATTTGCAGTACCTTGAGATAATGGTTCTACCAACTCTAACCAGCGTTGCCGTACTTCAGATTCTTCCCAACGCTTGAGGTTACTCATGCGATCGAATTTAAAAATAATTCGATATTCTGGATTATCGGTATCGGTAGGACGAAAAGTGCTTGTTCCCAAATGTCCGGGAAATTCCATAGCTGAAGCAATCATACTAGAAACAACTTCTTCAAACTCTTTTTCTTTTCCAGGTTTAGCACTCCGTAAAATGCAGATTGTAACGGGTGGGTCGTTGGTATGGTGATTCATTTTGTATTTAAATTAGTTGATCAAATAATTTCATAACCAATCGTAACAATAACTTTTTCAAATGGCAGCTAAACATCTTTTAGTTTATATAATGTGATTTTATGTAGCAATGCGTGGCAATATTACTCGGTTAAGGTTTTTTGCTAGAATCGATCCCCCCAACCCCCCGATAAATTGGGGGATTAGGGGGATCAATTTCTTAACGCCCGCAGTATTGCAATACGCGGTATCCATAATTGCCCCATTATATTTTATTAAAAGTGCAATAATATCTTGGAAGGGCGGGGGAAGCCCGCCCCTACGGTCATATTAAACCTTTTTTGCCAACATCTAGACGTACTACTTTAGAGGGGACAATTCCTGTGGGTGGAGGTAAAAACATCCCACCATTGCCAACAATATAAATACAAGTATTATCATTATCAGTACGTCCAAATGCAACAGCGGTACTTCCAATTACTCCTTGTTCCGCAGTGGCAATAGTTGTTGTCTTGCCATCGGGGGTAATCTTGACAACGCTATTAAATATATGGGTAGCACCGTAGAGATTACCATCGATATCAAATGCAAAATCATCAATATTATTGTTTGTTACCCAGATTTCTGGTTCGCTAGGATTGCCTTAACTCCTGAATTCATAGCATACTATGCAGGATCTATGACGGCTAGACACTGAAAAGACCCAGAAATATGAC
>JANNFJ010000432.1:0-2388 GCA_031379725.1 Calothrix sp. OTE_75_metabat_31 | reverse complement strand
TTTTATTTAATAAATTAGATAAACTATAAATCATATATAATTTAATTCCTCTTCATCAAAATATTAATTTAAAAATGTATTATGAAGATTTGACTTTAATTTATTTCGAGTATACACTCATCAAGATATATATTTGGCATTTATTTGTATGGTGTCTAGTATTGATATCGGCAATCATATTTCGATTGAATTGGCTCAAGTCGATAATGTTTTAACTGCTGTCACAAGTGGTGCAGAATTGGAATTTCTACCATTAACTGATTTTCCGATGTCTCGTCTCGCACCAGAGGTTATCGAAAAGTTAAAACCTATTTATGAATTAAGTAAATTATCTGGTGAAATAATTACCCGACAACCTCATTTTAATCGGTTAGTTCAAATGCTGGTGACAGTAGCTTTAATTAACCATCATGCGGATATCGAACACCCTGGAAATACCAAATATTCGGCTAAACTCAACCGTGAAGATTGCGAAAAGCATAAACAAGCGATGTTGAAAACTGCCTATAAATATGATAATAAAGAATTAATAATACCTCCACAAGCAATTCAGTTACCTAATCAATTCAAGGCTTTGTGGCAGAAAACTAGGAAGTTTTTCAATATTTTATATTTACATCGCGCTAATTCTGACTTTTATGAAGTATCACCTCCAGCGAAACTGGATGTAGAACCGCAAAATAATTGCATTGAACAGACAGTCTTAGCAATCTTTAATCGACTCGAAGCGCTAGGCTTAGTTCAATTACCAGGTGAGAGTAGCTTGAATGTTGGAATTGATGGTTCGGTACATGGTACGAACCGAGATAATATAAATCACTATGAAAATTTATTTAAAACTAATCAAGATAATCGGTTCCGATTTCGGATTTATAGCGGTCAAGAAATAGGTTTCCCTGTATGCAATTCTATCGAAGAAACAATTGATTTATATCGGTTCGTTGTCACTACACTCAAGAAAAATGGGGTACATTTTACGACAACATCGGGGGTACATTTGCATGTTGGGATTGAAAAAGGTAAGACAACAGAAGAGGTGATTAATCATTTAAGTAATGTCACGGCTGTTTCGGTTGCTGTTTCTCAAATAATAAATGAGATATTGCCCACTACAAGAAGAAATAATATCTACGCAATGCCTTTTGGTGATAATGTTAACGAACATATCGCACATTATAAAAAGCATTTGAGTAAGTTGGAATATATCCAGAAAAAAATTGATATGGTCAAACAATCTGTAATTTCCGACTCCGACTTACTCAATGATAAAGATGCTGCGATGTATGAGTTTGTCCTTGGTGTGGCATATGGTATTGCACCAGTACAGCATGAATATAACTATCATCAAATCATTGGAATTACGGCAAAGACGGTACAGGAATTTGCCCGGAAAGCTTCGATTGTTGCGAGAAATCCTCGTTATACTTCGATTAATATTACTCCTTTGTTACAAAATGCGGGAATACCAACCTATGAATGGAGAATTTTAGCATCCTGCGAAGATGTGGAATTACAAGGGAAGTTTTTTACTTTTTTCTACCGTGTTATTGAAAGTCAAAAAAAATGCTTGATGACAAGATTATTTACAGATTATCAAAGCCATCAAGACTATATTTGTTTTCATTTAGATGATGGTAGAATTATGCAGATGGAGAATACTTTGCACAATTGGCTTTCATTTACCCAATGCGATGAGTTGTTTAGCGATAGCGATTTTGCGAAGTTAAATGATGAACCTTACTGGAAATGTTATGATGCTAAAAATCAGCAATATATTGACCCTGAGTCAAATAAAAATTGGGCAGATGGTCAATTTTATCCTGCACCAAAATTTGACATAAATCAGAATCTCACCCTCCAGGAGTTAATTCAACTTGATGGGGAAAAAGCGGAATATTTGCAGCAAGATTTAGCTATTTTACGATTTTTAAATCAAGCTTTGAATATTGACGTTTGAAAAAGTTATATACAGCGGTTTTCACCTTTGTGGAATACGAGAAAAAGGGCGCACTTGCGCCCCTACATCTACACCTCATCGGGAGCATCCTATTTCGGCGTGTAGTGCGAGCATCTTGCTCGCTTAATATAGTACGCGAGCAAGATGTAAGCCCTGCGGGCACGCTGCGCGTTGCTTGCTTCCCCGCAGGGGTACGCACTACAAAATTATAAATATGCCAAAACTGGATGCTCCCCACCTCATCTGCTTGGAAACTGCTATAAATTTTGTAGAGACCTTACATGTAAGGTCTCTACAAAGGTTTCTAACATAGTCGGTTTATAATATAGCGGTTTTCAGGTCAGTGAGGTTCAATTTGAAATCGCAAAGCCCGTAGGGGCGGGGAAACCCCGCCCTCGATTGTATTGCATCCAACAGAGAAGCGCTATATT
>JANNFJ010000426.1:0-3491 GCA_031379725.1 Calothrix sp. OTE_75_metabat_31 | reverse complement strand
ACACCCTGACTCCTTACCTATCAACAAAAGGTAGTTTTAATCTAATTACTTATTCTCCCACAAAAATAGTGGGTTTATTTACGCCGTGCTGTACTAGTAGTACTAAGTGCTTGCGATACTGGTAGGGGAAAAATCACTGGTGATGGTGTAATTGGGCTATCTCGCTCCCTCATTAGTGCAGGTGTCTCCAGCGTAGTAGTTTCGTTGTGGAGTATACCAGATGCACCTACAGCATCATTGATGACCGAGTTTTACAAAAATTTACAGCAAAACCCCGATAAGGCACAAGCGCTCAGAGGTGCGATGCTTGCTACCATAAAACAGCATCCCAATCCTGCTGACTGGGCGGCGTTCACCTTGATTGGCGAAGCCGAGTAGCGCGTAAAGGAAAAGCCTAAAACGCTTACTAAACAAGCATTGTGCGTACAGAAAAACCCCCCTATTTGGGTGGCGTACATAAATTCGTCATCAGTTCTTGACGCTGTTTAATCAAAGATTGCGATGGATTTTCTACTTCGTAAAGCGACTGCAATGCATCAGACCAAGCACCAAAAGTCCCTGGTTCAGCTTTATGTTTGATTGGGTAATCCAAAAAGAAGTTAGCTTTTGAGTAAGCAATCTCTTCTGGTGGGGCTTTCGTGGCTTTGAGTTTTTGGTTCAATCCTTGCAACTGGGTGTCGATTTTCTGACGTTCTTCAGCTGGCATGACTTGGAATATCCTCCAATTGGTGACTCCCGATAGCTGCCATTCGTAAATTTTGCCCGCTTCTAAGGATTGTGGAGCGCCGTATAATAATTTTTGGTCGGCAGTATTGACGAATTGCTGCCACATTACTCTTTGACTTTCATGCTCGCGGACAATTAATTCGACATCTTTATTTTTGCTCAAATTCTGCCATAAGAATAAGGGACGGTCATGCCATAGCACATATGTATCAATGCCGCCCGGTGCGATCGCGCAGATATTACGAGCAGCAGCAGTTACGCCGCTTTTTTTGCGACGCTTCCAAAGTGAGGAAATCCGAAAGATGGATGGATTTTGGGCAATTTGATAAGTTGATGTGGGAAGTTGTTGTAGATTTGTAAGGTTTTCGTTGTTAATTTTGCCTGTAGTAATGATAGTTGGGACAAGTACAAAACTTAATAAGGATTTGCCATAGTTGAATTGAAAATTAAACATGATTTCTTCTCCTTGTAGCAGATAAATAACGCTTAAACACTTGAATTTACTACGCTTCCCTAGCTATATATTTCTGACACCCGAATACTTATGCAATTGGGCAGCGGCTTTTTGCTACAATTATTTTGCCCTAAACATAAGCGCGATTCCCGAAGGGATCGCAAAGCGAATCGCCATGTCGAAAGGATTTGGTCAACCTCAACCAACCAAAACCGATAAATTAATCGAGCAAGTTGTGCTACACGCTCAAAAGCGCAACCCTTCATCCCTCGACAAAATATTTGACAATTTAGCACCTAAACTTAGCAACGAAGTTTTGCAAGGTACGTTAGCAGCGTTGGCTGCCGACATTGAAACTTTGGCTTGGTTGTGTGGATATTTCGCTTCGGAAATCAATAGCGCTGCTGATAACGATAAATCGCACCAACCCATTACTTTAATTTCTAAACTGCTTATCAAACATGGAATGCAGCCATTTACCGACTTTATGCCCTACATTGGCTGTCGAATTTCTATACTCAACGTCGATAAATTTGAAGCGTTGCCAGGTAAAGTGCAAGAAGTGGTCAAAGAGGCATTTGAGTTGAGAGAATCGAGCGATGAAGAAATGAAAGGTATTAATGATGCGCTAATGGCGGAAATGTCGGTGGAGTAGGGGGCAAGGGGTGCGATCGCTCCGGCTTGATTATCGAGGCAAGAGCGAATCGCAAGTATTGCCCAAAATATTCGAGCGTGAAGACAATGGTTTTGCGATCGCGTAAAGACGTTTGGAAATTTTTCCTGACCATAGAAGGTCATAAACTCGCATGGCATTGCGTTGAATGAATATGCCGCCCAGTCCAGATAACATGTCTTCAAGTTGGCGCTTTTCATAAACTTCAACTTCAATTCCAACATCAAGACAAGCACGGGCTAAAGTCAAGCCGCCTATGCCACCTCCAATCACAATCGCTTCCGATATTGATGGCTTGCTAGCTTTTTCGTCGGTTTGCATCGCAATAATCGATCCTTTGATACTACATGGTTCGCGGATAAATATCGTCTATCTTGAAAAAATTCAGTCCATGAACAGTATACGATGAAGTTTTACATCGCTGACTAAAATCGCACTCGCCTGTTCGATTGAAGTTGTACCGGAAGAACGGAAAGCTGCTGCTGATAGTGCAATGTCCAAGCGATCGCATTCCATCCCCCTGCGTAAGCAACCGGGCGTGCGATTTACGAGTCATATAGCGATCGCGGCTCTTGCTAATTCAAAGAACTACTTTATAAAAGCCATAAGCCGATTTAATATTTCTATATAGATTGTTTTTTGCGCCGAACAGTATTAGCACCAATCGCACCTACAATCAACAATCCAAAAAGATTGCCTGATTCGGGTACGTTTTGGGACGGAATAGGGATAAACCAGCCTGCACCCCCGTAGCCGACATCAACAAGGCGTAGTTGACCAGTTTGCACCCCGCCCTTGATAACAGTGGCATCGTTCAGGTTTACCCAGTCCTGACCAAGGCGGATTTGGTAGGCGAGCGGGGCACCGGCAAGACTATTGACGGGTTGGGGTCGGGTTCGCACGGTGTCGGTAGACGCTGTTAGCCCAGGCACTACCCAGTAGCCAAAACCATCGTAAATGGTCGCCGTGTACTCCGACCACACGTTGTCGTGGTTTGGTATCACGGGACCGTTGGGAATCGCCCGCTCAGGCACGAACGGGGTACCGATGTTCCCAACAAGATAGATGTCGGTATCTGGGCGAGTTGGTGACGGAGCAAGGGAACTTGGTTCCGTAGGATTGGGGATCTTGACAAACTCTGTCACTTGGTTCCCGGCGAACCAGCTTGGGTAGGATAAGTCATAAGGACATGTGGTAACAAGGGGCGGGCAGAAGCTATTGGTGTCTTTGCTATCTAGAATCAGGGCGGCGGTCGATCTGGTGGGAGCAAAAACGAGGAGCATGGTGGCAACTGCGGGCATCGCCATTGCTACGATCTGATAGGGAGACGCGAGCATCGATAGTCCTCTGTAATAAATAATGTAAGTGGCCCGATAATTATGGTAATATGCGCTTTTAAAATACACTCGGTTTTTAAAGGCAGGTTCCATAGCAGCGATCGCTCAAATTGATTTCAATCATCTATCTGTTCAAATGTTTAGATTGGTAAAAAGCCTTTTAGGCTTTAGCGTACAGTCAAGAAAGCAAAATTATTGCTTTTTGGGCGATCGCAATTATGCGGGTCTAACTCCGTAGGAGTCGCTGCGCGAACGACCATCGCCCGTTCGATTGAGATCGCTTGGTCGCGGCGGTGTTTTT
>JANNFJ010001188.1:0-4387 GCA_031379725.1 Calothrix sp. OTE_75_metabat_31 | reverse complement strand
CTTTTTCTGTACTGACTTAATTAATAATTAGCGTTGAATAAAGACTTCACTAATCCGTTTCAAAATTCTTAACACTATATATAAATCATCACTTCGCCTTAATGTAAACTCATCAGATAATGCATAATAAGGCTTATCTTGCTGAATCATCTTCAGAAATATAAAATTACTACCATTTGTCACCAAGCCAAATACAGGTTTATCGGGTTGAGGATTTGCCAACATATAAGCCAAAGCTTGAGGTATACCGACTTCTAAAGAAAATCCCACTTGCTTAGATTCGATGACAATAACCCATAACTGGTCTTGCAATACTAAAACATCAATTCTCCCCCGAATCGTTACACCTTCATCCTCAGCCGAAATTTCAATCGATTCTTCGCTACTAGAATAAAAAGGTGGTAAATAAAATCCTGCATAATTTAGTAAAGGTGATAACACTACCATCTTGACCATATCTTCAAGCATGGTACGTTTAACTAAGTTGAGATAACTGGCTTTAACTCTATTTAATTGCTGCTTTTCTAAGTCAGATATTTCTGGTAATTTATCTTTCCATTCTGGAAAAAAATGCTCATCTTCTGACAAAGTTAGTTGAAACTTTTTCTCTAATTCATATAACTTAACTTTTTCTGCCTGGATTATTTGCGTCATTTTTGATAAGTTTCCTAATTGCTCACGACGGTATCTAAAGTTGGTCAATCATAACTGCTTTTTATTTCCTTGTATATCGATGCTTCACACCTACAGGAAAATATTCCACATCCCCATGCAATTTTAATGTCACCTGCGGTATTTGATATTCCTGCGGAACATAATTAGTAAACTCGCTATTGAGGCGTTTAAGTTGCTCCCGAATTGAAGTTGTTATTTGCTGCTTTTTATCTTCACTAATTCCTACATTCGGTGCTAATTCCACTGTTACAGACAAAAATCGATTTTTATCGGCATCTTCGATTACTTCTAAAACGAATTTACCCGTCACCCATTCTTTTATAACAGGTTGTTCTAACCCCACCGACACATTTTCGGGGTATATATTTGCACCAAAATACGAAACTGTAAAATTTGATCGTCCAAATACATAAACAAAGGGCAAATTTCTAACGCCCCGTCTCGTAGGATAGGTATCCTGCCTGTCCTCTGAAAACAAAACATCTACAGGATTAAATCCCCACTCTGCCAAAAATTCGAGCATGGCATCACAAGTAATTACCCCACCACTATCTAAAATATTATACCTAATTAACGGAATGCCATTATTCCCAGAAAATAACAACGCACCATCTTTAACTTCAAAAAAGCGGCTGATGGGGTCATATTGTAGCAAAGTTGGTAAACGCGATTCTCCAAATAACGCTCGTGCAGCTTCAGGATTTTCTGCCAAAAAGCGACGGATACATATACTTAACGGAGTTTCATTCCCCAAAACTCCGGCATCGGCAGTTCCATACAACGAAGCAAAATCATAACAGGGATTTTGGGCTTGCACTCGTTGTGCGACCAAATTTCGCCATTCTTCGCTAAATACTTCCCCCGCTGTCACCAGTTTAATACTGTATTGCTGCCACTCGATACCCCGCGCTATTCCAGTATCAATGACATCTTTGAGAAACGGTGGATACCCCAATAATACAACTTGGTCGAATGCTCCTCCAAGTTCCGAAACAACACGCAAAATCTCATCTTTATTGTTACCGGGGGTAATAACAGTGACGGGATAACCTTTACTGGCAAGGTATCGACAGCAATTAGTTGTAAACATTCCCCCTACCCAAGTACCAAGAGTAAAGCAAATTACTGCTAGGGTGCTTTTGGTATCGGCAAAAAAGCTGTCGTGGAAAATTTGCTCGAAACGGGTAGTAATTTCGAGTTCATCGCTAAAAAATCGACACCAGTATGTCGGTTTACCTGTGGAACCGGAGGATGCTGCTATCATGTCACAACTTTCGATTTTTCCGTAGCGACATAAGTCAGTGAGGGGGTGATGTTGGAGGTAATTTTCTTTTGTCAGGGGTGGTAGGGTTTGAAAATCAGCGAATGTTTGAATATTGGCAGGATTTATACCATTTTGTGTTAAAAAAGTCTTGTATGCGGGGACGGTTGCGGCGACATTATAAAATAGCTCTAATGCTACCGTTGCTGGTTCAGTATTCTGGTGTTGCTGGAGACGAGCATCGAGAGGACTATGTAAAAAATTGCTAAATGCACGTTCAGCATACTGGCGTTTTTCTTCTGGATTCATCATGGTAGTTTCCTCAATTTCCGTAAAGATTACGTTTACACTTGTAGCAATTTAGTAAAAATCCCTCTCTTTCTTCCTTGGGCACCATGCACGTTTATTGCAGCAAACAACACACAAATACTGGTGGCGATCGCTTTTGTACTCAATGCGGTGAGAGTTTACCCATCCCGCAAGGAGATGCCATTGCCGACCGTTATAAAATTCTACGTCAATTGGGTCAAGGTGGTTTTGGACGTACTTATTTAGCTGAGGATTCTCATTCCTCAAATCAATTGTGCGTGTTGAAGGAGTTTGCACCGCAGGTAGAAAAAGCAGAGGATTTACGCAAAGCGAAGGAATTGTTTGAGAGGGAAGCAAGTGTGTTGAAAAAGTTACAACATCCGCAAATCCCTAAATTCCATTCGTCGTTACAAACCAAGTCGCTAAATAAAGACTTTTTCTTTTTAGTACAAGATTATGTTGAGGGAGATACTTACTGGGATTTGCTCGGAAAGCGCTACAACCAAGGACAAAATTTTAGCGAAGCCGAAGTAATTCAATTATTGCAGGATATGTTACCTGTATTGGGCTATATCCATTCGGTCGATGTAGTTCACCGCGATATCTCGCCCGATAATATCATTTTGCGTCGTGCAGATAATAAACCTGTATTAATTGATTTTGGTGGAGTCAAACAACTTCCAGCTTCCCAAGGTTTTTGGGTGACACAGCTAGGTGTAAATCGAACTTTGCTAGGAAAAAAAGGTTACGCCCCCGAAGAACAATTACGTCAAGGAAAAGCTTTCCCTAGCAGCGACTTGTATTCGCTCGCCGTGACTGCGTTAGTATTGTTAACAGGGAAAGAACCCCAAAATCTTTACGATAGCTATCAAGGCAATTGGCGATGGGGAACCGACATTAAAGTAAATCCGCAGTTAGAGGCAATATTAAAGAAAATGGTCGCCTATAAGCCAAGCGATCGCTATCAAAATGCCCAACAAGTTAGTAAAGATTTACAGAGAATGTCCTCCAAACCCTCTAAACCTTCCATACCCTCCTCCTCAACACCCGTTGTCCCACAGGTTACTAGCAATCCTCACTTAACAAAACTTAAAACCATGATTGCTGCACCTGGGAAGCTACACAATCGCACCCAAATTGCTATTCAAGCGTTACCATTACCTGTCTGGATGCGTCCGTTTGCAGTTAGTTTTGTGACGACATCAATAATTGTGCTGACTTGTGCAGGGGCTTGGGCGTTAGTAAGTGCAACAATTAAAGGTGTATCTTCGATTTCGCTACCCCAAATCTCGCTTCCTGGTCTTCCCGGTAGCGGTGCTAATTCACCTGCAACACAAACCAATAATCAACGCGAGAGTGGCAGCAACAATCTGGTTACTCGTCGTCAACAGTTGGAAATACCCGAACTTTTTTTCAATCAAACAGTTAATAGTATTTTTTATACAAAAAATCCAGATTTCCAAAAACGAACTTTGAGTGATAGCCCAGAAGATAAAGCATTACGGCAACAGTGGAACAGTATTGCGGAAGACTTACTAAATAAATTAGAACAAGCTAATCTCAGTAGTACAGCCCGACGGAAACTCGGAAGTTACGGAGGGCAAGATTACGAAAATTGGCAACAGCAGGCTGATGCTGGTAAATTTGGCAATAATTATAAAATCGAACAGCTCAATACCGACACAAATCGTCAATTTGACCGCTTGTTCCCCGGAGTGCGGGATGGGAAACTTAATCAACCGACATTTGGTCAAATTTGGTATGCGATCGCACAGGACAAAGTGGGTAAACTATTGAAGAGTTAGGAGTGAGGAATGAGGAGTTGGGAGTTATAAGTTGTGAAATAATTACTCTGTCCTAAATTGAACCCTTTTAATGTTAATTTGCCTTCCTTTATTCATAACTTATAACTTATAACTTATAACTCTTAACTCCCAATACGGTTCGGATAAGAAAATTCGATAAACCAAAAACCTTGGAACAGACGCGATATTACCCTACGGGAACCCCTTACGGGGAACGCGTTTCTACATGCCCGAAATCACAACAAAAAATTCTTTAACCGAACCGTATTGTCTTAACTCCTAACTCTTAACTCCTAACTCTTAACTCCCTACTCCCTATGATTTATTGTTCCAAAGG
>JANNFJ010000394.1:0-3396 GCA_031379725.1 Calothrix sp. OTE_75_metabat_31 | reverse complement strand
AAAAGTTTTTTTGGCTGCTTTAAAAGCATTTAAGGGGGCCTCTTCGACTTGTTTACTTCTATGTTTACCTGTTTTGCACCAATAGGCAAAGTGTTCGCAATTGTTAAATAGTGGGTCGTATTTATTTTCGTCTAATCTTTTTTTAGCTCTTTTAATTACACGTTTTGATGAGTAGCTCGATTCATGTTTTCTGATATGAATTGTTCTGCCATACCATTTAGATTTTTTGTATAGCTTGCTGCGTCTAATTTTTCCTTGACAATAATGAATAACTCGATTATCGCCTATATAAATTCCATGATGACTGTACTTAACTCCTTGATATCGTAGGTAAATAGAAATATGGTCGCCTGCTTTCATATTCTTAATCTATTTTAAAACACCCGATTAAGATAGTTATAATCGAAAGTGCTTGATATTAATTACCGCAAAAATACTCAATAAAACATCAAGTTTTGGTAAATTAAAAGGCTTAATTGATTATTTAGGCAATACAGACCCCAATACTGCTCGGTTAAGGTTTTTTCCTAAAATCGATCCCCCTAAATCTCCCGCTAAATTGGGGGACTTTATAAGGCCTTTAGCCCCCCTTAAAAAGGGGGGTTGGGGGGATCAATTTCTATCCCTTGCAGTATTGATACAGACCCGATCCAATACTTGCAGGTTTTGGATAGTCGAGGGGGTTAGAAAGCCGATAACTTCTACAAAACCGGGTTCCTAATTTCCGTTATAATTTAATTGACCCGATATTGTAACCGTATATGTATCACCGAAATTCATAACTCGTATTAATTATCTATAATTTAATAATAAAATAATAAATTAGTATGCCAGCAGAAACTATCACACTCGAAATTCCCGAACTACTTTATCAGCGTTTAGTAAACACTGCCCGTGCAACTCAACGCCCATTACAAGATATAATAGTTCGTGCATTGCTTTTAGGCAGTCCTCCACAATGGGATGATGTACCGGAAGAATTCCAAGCTGACCTTGCTCCATTAGATAAGTTAGATGATAATACTCTTTGGGAAATTGCCCAAAGTTGCAAAACCGTAACCGATATGGAGCGTTATAACCTTTTACTCGAAGGCAATTCAAATGGTACGCTTACGGAGGCACAACGTTTAGAGTTAATGGCGTTACGTCATGACGCTGACTTGTTTATGCTACGCAAAGCCCAAGCTGCTGTGTTACTTCGTTGGCGAGGACATCAAGTGTCGAATCTTTAATTATCGTGTCTACATATATACCTGAAAATTTACGAACTCAAATAGCACAACAGGATCAAAAACGTTGCTGCTATTGTTTAACTACAGAAGCAAATAGCGGGATACCGATGACGCATGACCATATATTGCCAGTTTCCAAAGGTGGTGATACGTCGTTTGAAAATCTCTGTTTAGCTTGTCGTTCCTGTAATGAATTTAAAGGTGAAGCAACTGAAGCGAAAGACCCAGTAACAGGAGATACTGTTAAGCTTTTTAATCCTCGCACTTCTGAATGGGATGACCATTTTATATGGACTCCTGATGGTACGAAAATAGAGGGTTTTACTTCTGTTGGTCGTGCGACAATTGTGCGGTTGCGAATAAATAATCCAATTATTATTGTTGCTCGTCAGCGTTGGGTAATTAGTGGTTGGCACCCACCTATTGATTGATAAATAGATACTCATGTTGAAGGCAATAGTGACAGAAAGACTTATCCCAGAGACACAGCTACTGTAGGGTGTGCGATTACGCAAGTAATAGTAGGTTGGGTTTCGCTATTCGCTACACCCAACAAAGCCAGTTGGGTTACACTGCGTTCCACCCAACCTACACTAACTTAAATTTTTAAGCGCATTCGCCCTTGGCGTTCCCGTTGGCGTAGCGTGCCCGTAAGGGCAAGGGTAGCTGTTGCTACGCCTTAGCTTGCTTCTCCGCAGGAGTACAAAAATATGCAGGGGTAATCCTACATATAAATAAAAACATTCTTTGCATTTAAATTAAGAGATATAAAGAAAACAAATGAAATTCACAAATGTTTGACAGCATAATATTCTATCTGTCCCATGTGTTTACCTTATCTAATCGATAAGGTTTTGCTTTATGCAACTAAACCAACGTTGTCGAATCTTGGCTGTGGACGATACCGCAGCTAGTTTGTATTTACTCAAAACCGCTTTGGAAGAAGAGGGTTACGACGTTGATACAGCAAGTAATGGTCGTTTGGCTTTAGCTAGAATTGAAACCTCACCACCTTCTCTGGTGCTGCTGGATGTAATCATGCCTGATATTGACGGCGTAGAAGTTACCCGACGTATCCGCCAGAATCCAATATTCGCTAAGATGCCGATTTTGATAGTTTCGGGTTCTGATGAAGCTTGTGTCGCACAAGCATTAAATTTAGGTGCAAATGGTTTTATTCGTAAACCTTTTCAGGTTGATGAATTATTGGCAAAAATTAAGGAATTTTGCGGTTAATTGCTAGAAAATAAACGAATATTAGAAACCCGGTGTCGTCAAGTTACCGATTTTTCGGCTCCTCATATATATCACTCGTTCCTACTTGTTCCCAAGCTCTGCCTGGGAACGAGTTATGCTCCAGAAATAATTGTACGTTCTAGGCGATTGAGTATACGAGCAATTAACTCCGGTTCCACAATTGGCTTACTTACATAGTCATCCCCACCCACCATAAATACCCGATTTACTATTTCCGCATCCTTGCGAACAGATAAAAACATTATAGGTAAGTGATTCCAACATGGGTCATTTCGCACCACTTGGCATAGCTCAATGCCATTTATGCCACTTAATGGCATCTGGGCATCTAAAATCAGTAAATTGGGGTTAAATGTATTCAATCTATCCCAAAATAATAGGGGGTTATCCAGTAAAGCTAGCTCGAATCCCCAAGGCTCTAGTAAGGTGCGTAAAATACATAACACCTGCGGGTCATCGTCCACAACCATAATTTTAGCGCGATCGATGTTAACCACCTGTAGCACCTGATCAACTACTGCCAATACTAAGGTAGGAGCCACAGGTTTGTGTAAAAAAATTTGTCCCCCCAAACGAGCGACTTTAAGCCGCGTATCAAAATCAGAAATAGATGCAGATACGACTACGGGTAAAGCTAAATTATTAGTCGTTATTTCTATTAACAGTTCCAAGCCACTGTCAATTAAGCCAGAAAAACCCAAATCGAGTAACACCACATCTGGAGATTTTTCGACTAGAGCCTCTCTAAGTTCGGTTCCTGTGGCAACAAATGCCTTAATTCCCCAGATTATAGCTTCTTTGATTAATTGCTGGCAAAGGTCGGCATCATTATCAATTATTAACAGTCGTATTTGTTTTTTTGGATTTGCCAAGCGCTGCTGCCTTTGGCCGCCGCGCGTGGCCGCCG
>JANNFJ010000361.1:0-2835 GCA_031379725.1 Calothrix sp. OTE_75_metabat_31 | reverse complement strand
ACTAAAATCGAACCTTGGAAAAAATCAGTAGGTAATTGAAAGGCACTATTTGGCTGCGAAAGCAACAATCCTGCTAATAACATCACCAAAGAAAGAATACCACCCGCTGCAGGCCCCGCTAAAGCAATATCAAATAAAACCTTGCGGCTAGGTAGCAGCGACTCAAACCGGGTAATCGCACCAAACGAACCAATTTGCACCGCTGGGAGGAAAAAAGGTATACTTAAGCGCACTTGATGACCGCGAGCAGATACCCAATGACCGATTTCGTGAGCAGTTAAAGTGGCAATAATACCCAAAGCAATAGGTAAAGCTTCTCGGTAACGCGACGGATAACTTAAAAAATCGAAATTTAATAATAACCCAGCGGTTTCTAAGCTAGTTACAACGGTAGCCAATAGCAAAATAACCCCAAAGGTTTTTTGTGCCAAAGACATCGGACGCGGATCATTACGGCTGGGTAGGACAATCATCACAGGTTTACCATCAGTATTTTCAACTAAAAATAAACGATATTTTTCACCCAATTTTTGTTGCAAACTAGCTGTTAAACGGTTGTGAGTAGCTTCAGGTTCACCCCGCAAATTACCTTTAAAAATTACTCCATCTTGGTAAGGAATAGTTTCGGTAGCAAAAAAGGTATCGATGCCAAAAATACTTCTGATTGTTGACATCTCTTGATCGGGAATTGGGATGACATCAGATACCGGTTGTGTGGCAACTAACGGCAAATTTCCACTTTTTGCATCATTGACATCAGCCAAATTTTGTGCAGCCATTCGTTCGCCTGCTTTTTGCCGTAAAATTGCATCTTGTCCAGCATCTCGCAGTTGTTTTCCTAGATAAACATATATAGCTGTGGATATAAGTAACATTGAGAGAATGCCAACTATATTAATATAAATTCCTGCCGCAAAGCAGCCAAAAAATATCAGCCAAGGAGTCATCAATACCACCGACTGCAACCAGGCTAAGATTCCTAGTTTACCAAAAGGTCTAGCGCGGTAAAAGCCCCAGCTCAAAATACCAGAAGCGACAAGCACGACTGCCGCTATTAAAGGTGTCTCTGACGCAGTAAACATGAACAAACCCTTTGTTTTACTTCCTGTAGCCTGAATTAGCCCTTATATTAAAGCGACTATTAACTAATGTATACCCAAACGGGAAGGGGAGGGGAGAAGGGGGGTATTATTGAGGTGAACAAATTTCCCCCAATTTAGACCACACAATTTTGACGAATACACTCGCAATACTAATCAAAACTTGCTTTGTAAATGCGTTTTTGCGTAGCATAATCATAACTACAACATTACACTCCTTTTCTCTTCCTTTGTGTTCTGTGTATCCTCTATGGTTAGTACCTCAAAATAATTCTTATTATTCATCAACATGACAACAAAAATATATCTTGGTGGATGTCACTGCGGTGTAGTCCGCTTTCAAGTCACCGTTGACAACCACAAAATAGACGATTGCAACTGCTCAATTTGTAGTAAAAAAGGCTTTTTACATCTAATTGTCACCCAAGATAAATTTAAACTACTTAAAGGAGAAGAAGCATTAAAAACCTATCAATTTAACACCGGAATTGCTCAACATAAATTTTGTAACATTTGCGGGATTCACTCTTTCTACATTCCCCGCAGCCATCCCGATTGTGTTGATGTCAATGTTCGCTGTTTAGATGGTAATGTAATATCTAATTTTGAAATTGTGCCTTTTGATGGCAAAAATTGGGAAGCTAATATTGATAAGTTGCGAGATCGTTAGATTCTAATACTACTCGGTTAGGTGAAATTAGAAACCCGGTATCTTCAAGATACCGGGTTTCTAGCCCCCTCGACTAGCGTCAACCGACGTAAACTAAATACTAGAGGGTGTAGGGCTTATAATTTAAAACCACTTTCAACGCAATACTAAATCCGCTATTATTGCCGCATGGTCTGAGTTTCCATTTCCACTAATACGAGTATTTACAACTCCAAAATCTTTGCTAACAAAACAATGGTCAATAGGTATATTAATTAATGGCATTAGCCAACTGGGAATTTTTTTAATATATGTAGTTGGATGAGGCCAGCTTGGTAATGTGCCAAATCCTAAACGTGTGTTATGCAAACCTGTATTTTTAATAAACTTTCGATAGTAAGGCGACCAAGGAGTAAGATTAAAATCACCAACGATAATGACAGATTTTTGCTGTTGAATGTACTTTTCTAAAGCAATAAGTTGACGATTCCGACGTTGAAAAGTTGAAGGTTTAACAGGGACGAATGGATGCGTCCCAATAAAATGTATGAGTTTTCCATTTACTTCTAAATTTGCAATTAAATGATAACCAACTCCATCTAGATTAATACCACCTGCATCTTGAAGTGGTATCTGACTAAAAATTGCCAGCCCACCACCGGGACTGCGAAATGAGTAAGGGTAAATATCTTTGAGTCCTGTTTTTAAATTTTTAAACCATTCATCGTGAATTTCGATAAACAAGGCAACATTTGGATTATCATTACGAACTATGTTGATTGTGGCTTGGTATTCTTGGTTTTCGACATTGACATTAAAACTCTCGATTGTAAGTTGAGGTTTTGTATTACTACTTACTTGTTGTGAATGAGGTAAAAACCAGGGTAATACTTCGATTATATTTAAACTAACAATGGCTAAGGAAACAAAAACAAATGCATTGTTTTTTAAAATACGTTTTTGGAAAAGGATAACTAATATTCCTGTAAAAATTAAAGATAAAACTAAATATTGAACGCGAAAATGTGTAAGTAATTCAAATGGATAAGACCAAGCAAAATAACTGCTCAAAGCGAGTAATCCTAA
>JANNFJ010000353.1:0-2887 GCA_031379725.1 Calothrix sp. OTE_75_metabat_31 | reverse complement strand
AGCCCAGGCCCCGTGCGTAATTCCGCTGCAATCCTTGAATCGAGCGAGATGCGGCGACTTATGGAAGACGTGCGTCAGCGCTATGACGTTGTAATATTAGATTCCAACCCTCTTGGTTTATCTAACGATGCCCTAATTGTTCAACCTTACAGCGACGGCATAATTATTGTAGCCCGACCCAATTACACCCAAGAAAGCGTATTTAGCGAAGCCGTTGACCAATTAGTTGAATCGGAAATGGGGTTACTCGGTGCCATCATCAACGGTGCTGATATTATTGTTGCCCCAGTCCCAGTTGCATCCATAAATCGAGAAAGCGAAACCGATACAGTGGCAGCTAATGGCAGAACGAAGTAAAAGTTAGGAGTACGAGCATCTTGCTCGCTTATTATATAATGCTCGGCTATTATAATGCCTTATTATATAATGCTCGGCTATTATAATGCCTCATTATATAATGCTCGGCTATTATAATGCCTCATTATATGAAAGCGAGCAAGATGCTCGCACTACTTTCTTCAATACTCATCCCGCTTGAACAATCCAAAAAATGGGCTGAGAATCATACCAAAAACAAACCCACCAATGTGTGCCCAATAGGCAACACCACCACTTTCAACGCTCATTCCAGCAGCAGCTTGGAGGCTAGACAAACCGGATATAACATTTTGGATAGCGAAAAGCCCAATTAAAACAAAAGCAGGTACTCGGATAGTAGTGACAAAGAAAAACAAAAACACTAAAGTATTAACTCCCGCTTGGGGAAAGCGGATCAGATATGCACCAAGAATTCCTGCGATCGCACCGCTAGCCCCCAACGAAGGAATTGTCGAATTAACTCCCACAAACCACTGACATGCTGCTGCCAAAGCACCGCAAGATAGATAGAAAATTAGATACTTAACGTGCCCCATGCGGTCTTCGATATTGTTGCCGAATACCCACAAATACAGCATATTGGATAGTAAGTGCCACAAATTACCATGTAAAAATTGCGACGTGAATAAAGTTATCCACTCTCCAGAAAAGTTATTGGTTAACTCGCGTGGTATAACGGCATAAAGCAGCCGAAACTGGTCTAATTGAGCCGCAGATAAACTGAATCCGTGCAAAAATATCAAAACGTTCATACCAATCAGCCCATAAGTCAAATATGGAGTGATTCGTGTCGGATTTTCGTCGTATAAAGGAAACACAGGTACTTTTCCAATATGGTTATAAGTGCAATATAACTTGAAGGGGAGGGGGAAGAGGAGATAGGGAGGTGGGGAGATAGGAGAAGGACAACTGACAATTGGCAACTAACTATCGACAACTGACAGCTAACTACTGACACCTGACAACTGACAACCAACCCTTTATCTATATAAAAAATCTTCTTGAGATTTTTTATCGTCGAATAAACCTAGTAACGGGCCAAGAATTGCACCAAATACAAAACCTCCAGCATGTGCCCAGTAAGCAATACCACCACCTTCCATGCCGATATTTGTTGTGGTTTCGAGACTAGCTATACTATAAAATCCCTGTTGGAGAAACCAAAAACCCAAGAAGAAATAGGCAGGAACACGGAAAGTTGGGAAAAATATTCCTAAAGGAACAACACCGAGAATTTCCGCTTTGGGAAAACGGAGAATATAAGCACCCATTACACCTGCGATCGCACCACTTGCCCCTAAATTCGGTATATTTGAACCTTGGGCAAAGTACCACTGCGTCATCGATGCGAGAATACCGCATCCTAAATAGAAAATTAGATACTTGACATGACCGAGCTTATCCTCGACATTATTACCAAAAATCCACAGAAATAGCATATTTCCACCCAGGTGCAACAAGCCTCCATGTAGAAATTGCGAAGTAATCAATGTTGTCCACTCTGGTACTGGCTGCCCAATTGCAACTCCACCAAAGCTTAAAGTTAATTCTCGCGGTACAACAGCAAATAAGCGCAAGAAACCATCTAGATATTGTGGAGGGAGACTCGATTCATACAAGAAAGCCAAAACATTGACCGCAATCAGCCCAAAAGTTACATATGGGGTGATTGTCGTCGGATTATCATCACGAATTGGAACCACAAGCTTTTTTCCTTGTTTTTCGTACTATTTAATCAGCAATCAGCCTCACAATACATAATTTTACAGATATCCGCTTCTAACCAATGGATGGATTTGATGCAATTGATTATTGATTGTGAAAAAACTAGTCAAATGTAGAGACGCGTACCCCTGCGGGGAAGCAAGCAACGCACAGCGTGCCCGCAGGGCTTTATATCGCGTCTCCATCACATATTTATCGCGTCTTTACAAACTACTGCTTGATGTCATTAATTTTGATGGGTAGTGCGAGCTTCTAGCCGCGTACTATATAAAGCGAGCTAGAAGCTCGCACTACCAAATTTTTTTAACCCCAAACACTGCCTGAAAAGGAATGCGATCGCTCCGGTAGTCGGGTTGATAAAGTGCGATTTTCTCATCTGAATCTTGACGAGTCCCTCTGTCATACATATAATGTATGCATGACTTTTGAATATGATCCGAAAAAAGCAAAAACCAATTGGCAAAAGCATGGTGTTTCCTTTGCAGAAGCTGAAATGGTATTTTTCGATCCCCTTGCCATTCACGATCTCGATCCAGATTCAATTACTGAAGAACGTTTCATTGCAGTGGGGATAGGAAATGCTGGCTTACTACTGGTCGTTGTTTATACCTTACGCGGTGAGGTGATTCGACTGATTTCTGCTCGTCGTGCCACAAAACAGGAGATAAAAGCTTATGAGAAAGGAATATGATTTTTCTAAGGGAAAACGAGGAGCGGTAGTTCCAACTCACGGAAAAACACGCATTACTATTTATCTAGATGATGAAATACTAGATAAATTTCG
>JANNFJ010000347.1:0-2054 GCA_031379725.1 Calothrix sp. OTE_75_metabat_31 | reverse complement strand
CGTGGGATAACGAAAAATCGTTCGATGAAGATAATAACTCTCGAACACCACTGCTATTGTTCAAAAAATCGAGTTAATTACTCAAGAACCAGTAAGTACTAACTTTTTCTGTAAAAATTTTCCCCAACTAGTCGCAAGAGGAACTTCTGTGAATGGAATTCGTACCGTACTAGCATCAGAAAAGATAAATTCTAATGTGATTGCACGACCCCGTTCGGGTGGTTGTTCGATATCCACAGGTTGATCGTTAACAACTAGCTGGATATTAACAACATCATCAAGCGAAAAAGTTTCAAGTTGAACCATACCCTTTGGTGTAGGTTTTCCCCAGGTGATATTGTTCTCTTTGAGTCCTAAAACAGCATAAATATCATACTTAGCTTTATCGAATTGCTCTGCCCAGACACGGTAAGCTTCGACTTTTTTAAACTCCTGCGAACCGCTCCAAGCAAGCCAAAAAAATGCAAATAGTAAAGGTAACCATAATAAACCGCGTTCCATAGGATTTAGGGAGTAGGGATTTCAAGAGTAAGAAGTAGATATTAACAATTAAATATTTTATTCCCCATTCCCTACTCCCTACCTATAGATAAAATAAATTCTTGCAACATCATCCTATAAAAAGAGTGTAATTAAGTTATCTTAGGTAGCAACTGGCTTTCATCGGTAAACCATTGAATATGAAGAAGCTAATATTATCTTGCTTATTTGTGCTGGGACTAGGTTTTGCCCTGACAATGTTTATTAATTACAGTGGACTTGCCGCTACAGGTGAGTTTGACACCATTGTATTGGACTTTCGGGAAGATATACCCAAAGAAAAATTGCTCAAAGACTTGGAAGCGATCGCGCAACAATTCCAAGTTACACCCAAACTGGACAACAAGTTTTCGGCACAGGACAACGTTTATATAATCAAAGGCGATAAAACACGGTTAAACCAATTAAGAAAATCTATATTCGCCAAAGATACCGAATTCGTTGAACCTAACTATATTTATAAAATTCCTAAACTGGGCAAAATTACTAGAGAAGGAGACTTTAACCCACCCGAAATCACTGACGATAGCGAACCTAAACCAGCACTAACTGGCCCCAACGACCCCCTCTACAGCAAGCAGTGGCACATGCACAGCATTAACGTCGAAGGGGCATGGAAACAGACCAAAGGTAGCGGTGTTACTATTGCCGTTATTGATACAGGTATTAGCCAAGTCCGCGATTTGGTCGAAACCAAGTTTGCCAAAGGTTACGACTTTGTAAACGACCGCGAAAATGCAGATGACGACAACGGACACGGGACTCACGTTGCTGGCACAATTGCCCAATCGACCAACAACAGTTACGGTGTCGCGGGTATAGCCTACGAAGCTAGCTTGATGCCCTTGAAAGTACTTAGCGAATACGGTGGTGGAACCGTTGCCGATATTGCCGAAGCAATTCGTTTTGCGGCTGACAACGGTGCAGACGTAATCAATATGAGTTTGGGTGGTGGTGGTGAAAGCCAATTGATGAAAGATGCCATCGATTACGCCCACAACAAAGGTGTAGTTATTGTTGCAGCCGCTGGTAACGAAAGCGCCAATGGTGTATCCTATCCTGCACGGTATCCACACGTTATCGGTGTTTCTGCACTCGGTCCTGATAACGAAAAAGCACCTTATTCTAACTATGGTGCAGGTGTAGATATTTCTGCCCCCGGTGGTAGCGACGCAGGTCAAATTATTCAAGAAACCATCGATATCGATAACAAAGGTGCTGGAACCTTTTTAGGACTGCAAGGTACTAGTATGGCATCTCCCCACGTTGCCGGAGTTGCAGCTTTAGTTAAAGCCTCTGGAGTCGAAAACCCCGCCGAAATCGAGGAAGTACTTCTCGAATCAGCACGGGCTATTAATGAAGATAGTTTAAATTATTATGGTGCGGGACAACTTAACGCCGAAGCTGCTGTAAAACGCGCTGTCGAAGGCAAAATAAGCTTTAATGATTTCTTCCGCTGGTTGCGTGAAAACGGTTATCTGAATCCCCGCTTTTGGCTTGATGGTGGTGCTTAC
>JANNFJ010000344.1:0-3778 GCA_031379725.1 Calothrix sp. OTE_75_metabat_31 | reverse complement strand
CCACATAATAGGCTGATTGTCTTGACAGGTCCAAGTGGAGTCGGCAAAGGCACCCTAATGCGATCGCTCCTCCAGCGCCATCCGGAACTATATTACTCGGTTTCGGCAACGACTCGCTCCCCCCGTCCGGGAGAAGTTGATGGCAAACACTACCACTTTATCGACCGCAGCAAGTTTGAACAATTAGTTGCTCGTGGGGAATTTTTGGAGTGGGCAGAGTTTGCGGGCAATTATTACGGTACGCCAAAACAAGCTGTAACTAATCAAATCAACTCCGGTAAGTCGGTGGTACTCGAAATCGAACTCGACGGTGCTAGGCAAATCCGCAATTCTTTTGAAGATGCTTACAGTATCTTTATTTTGCCGCCAAGCTTGACCGAATTGGAGAAACGCATACGCGGACGCGGGCAAGACCCCGAAGATGCGATCGCACGTCGTCTGCATCGCGCCCAAGAGGAAATCAATGCAGCAGGTGAGTTTGACCTACAAATCGTTAATGACGATTTTGAGGCGGCTTTAAGTTCGATTGAAGAGGCTTTGGGTAATTTCTAAGCTGACGGTGATTAGTTTGAGTGTAGAAATTTGAAGCAATTTGGGGATATCGAGAACTTTATGAAAGCTTTCTCGATGTCCTAAAATTCTTACTTATTTACAAAAGTATTCAATGCTGCTTAGTCGCTGCATGGGAATTTTTTTGTCGGTAGGCAGTATAAAGGCGATCGCACGGTTCAAAATAGGCTAAAAGCATAGGAAAATAGAAGTTACAATCGATTGGCACCGAAGCTATTGGCTATGAGACTCGAACATTATGCAAATTCAGCAAATTTCCGTTACTGGCTTATTTGAAATTTTTGACCATGTGATTTCTTTGAACATGGATGAACGAATCACAATCATTCATGGTCCGAATGGCTTTGGAAAAACAGCAATGCTGAAAATGCTGAACGGATTTTTTAACTCTCGGTACTCAGTGTTTTGGACTATCCCGTTTAAAAATTTCCGAGTTGAGTTTGATAATGCAAGCAGTGTTGAGGTAGTAAAAGCCTCTAACATTTCGGATAAGACAAGCAACAAAAATAATATAACTTTTAACTTTTACGAACGTAATTCAGAAAAAGTTTCTTTTCTCATTGAAGAAATAAAGAACCTTCTCGATATAGACTTTCCAATTGAGCTTGTAGACGATATAGTACCTGAACTTCGCAGAGTCGGATCTAAAACTTGGCGATATCTTTCTACTGGTGAAAATCTTTCCTTAAACGAAGTTATAGATCGTTTTGAAGATGTTCTAGCTTTAAAGTTGCGAGAAGAACCTGAGTGGCTAGAAAATTTGAAGAATAATATTCATGTTCGTCTCATAGAATCACAACGTTTATTAAACTTCCTCCCCAGTCGTTTTTCCAGAATACAATCTGGAACACCTTCAATGTTGCCAACTGTTTCTGCCTATTCTGATGAGCTTGCACAACATATCCAATCTAAGCTTGCTGAATATGGTACAACATCTCAATCCCTCGATCGAACATTTCCTGCAAGGGTTGTGCAACAAAAGTCATCAGCCGATTTAACTGATGAACAACTTCGTTATCAGCTAGACGAACTTGAGAAAACTCGCTCTCGTCTGATAGAGGTAGGTCTATTAGATAAGGATGAAAACTCAGACTTTCAAATCCAGCCCCAAGCTATCGATGAAAGTACCAAAAATATTTTGTCGGTGTATGTTGATGATGTAGAAAAAAAGTTAAGTGTATTTAACGAAATCGCTAGTAAGATTGATTTATTAAGGAAAATTATTAATAATAAGTTTGCTTATTCCTATAAAGAGTTGAATTTAAACAAGGAGAAAGGCTTTGTTTTCAAAACACTTTATAAACCCTCCTTCTCTAATTTAGAAATTTTACCAACAGATTTATCATCTGGCGAACAACATGAGTTGGTTCTTCTTTATGAACTACTATTTAAAGTTCAACCAGACTCTTTAGTTTTGATTGATGAACCTGAGCTATCTCTCCATGTAGGATGGCAGGTTCAGTTTTTGAAGGACTTGCAAGAAATCACAAAACTTGCCGATTTAAATATTCTAATGGCTACACACTCACCGGATATAATTCAAGACCGCTGGGATTTGACAGTTGAACTCAAAGGGCCAGGAAAGTGAGAGAGTTCCTTTCAGATGATCGGCAGGCTAACGCAATTCGATTACGACGCAGTATTTTCGCAGGTACTTTTCTATTGGTTGAAGGTAGCTCAGATAAAATTTTCTATGAGCGTTTTGTTGACAAGGTAGCCTGTAAATTGGTTAGTGTTTCAGGCAAACCTTCTAGTAAGCTTCGAGTTATTGCAGTTCTGGAAATTTTAGATAAATCAAGTTTTCAGGGAGTATTAGCCATTGTTGATGCGGATTTTGATCGTCTTGAAACTTTAGAATATTTCAACCCTAATCTACTTCGTACAGATAGCCATGACCTTGAAACCATGCTACTCAATTCGTTTGCCCTCGATAAGGTAATTGCTGAGTTTGGTTCGGAGGAGAAAATTAATAAGTTTGGTCGAGATGTAAGAACAGCATTACTTGAAGCGAGTATGTCCCTTGGTTATCTGCGCTGGATTTCTCAACGTGATGGATTAAACCTGACTTTTAATGGCATTACATTCAGCAAATTCATTGATGAGCAAAGTTTACAAATTAACGAATTTAAATTAATTCAAGAAGTTAAAAATAAATCTCAAGCCTTCTCGCTTCAAAATCAAAAATTACAACAACGTTTAACAAACCAAAAAAGCGGCAACCACGATCCCTGGCAAGTTTGCTGCGGTCATGATTTAGTGGAAATCTTATCTATTGGCTTACGGAAGGCAATTGGTTCTATTAAAGCTAGTGATGTTGAACCTGACAGTCTTGAGCGTAATTTACGGCTTGCCTATGAAGAAGCGTACTTTTACAAAACGCAAATTTACTTGGACATTCGCACATGGGAAACTCAAAATCAGCCATTTAAGGTTTTATGAAATAAAACATAAGTTTGTATTATAGCTCAACTACCTAAAGTAGAAGCAAGGAACGAGTATCCCTTAGTAGGGATATTGCTTCGATAGTATCAATTCATTGTTATCATGTTCACCAGTTAGCTGCTCTGCATTAACTGCGTTAAAGCGTTGGAATGTCAAAACTCGTAATAGTAAAAGCGCACCAAGAATACCTAAAAAAGCACAGACTCCAAGCAGTTGAATAGTGGGAATCTCCAATACACCTTGTAAAATCACTTCACGTAATGCCGAAACAAGAGAAACTTCAACTGCGACTCCAACAGAAATTCGTTGCTCTTTCAAATAAACAATCAGCAATCGGAACAGTTCAACCAAAATCAAAATAAATAAAATGTCCGACGTAATTACTTTGAAATTAAGCGGATTAATTAATTAAAGAAATAAACATTTCTCCCAGCCGAATCAGCATTGCACAAAATAGACCAATGCAAAGTGAAGCAATAATAAAGTCTTGAACCCTTTCTAAATTACGGATTAATGCATCACGGGTCAACCAAGATTTTAAAAGCATCTTTAAGCAAACCTAATATACTCAATAGATTTAAGAAATTCTGCGGGGACTATTACCAGTTTTTTCAAAGAACCGAGTTTCTGGTTTCCCCTTATGCTTTGTAGTATTGTGACAAATTTACTAGTAATACCAATTTAATATGAAGCTGCATAATATAGAACCCCACCCTAACCCTCCACGAAGCGCGGGGAGGGAACCGGATTTTCCCCTCTCCGCGCT
>JANNFJ010000306.1:0-3842 GCA_031379725.1 Calothrix sp. OTE_75_metabat_31 | reverse complement strand
ATATATCGTTGCCCTTAATTTTGCAAGCGTTTCATCATCAGCCAAAGCACCTGCTTGCTGAAGCAAAATAGAACGACTGCTGCGTGAACTTAAGCAATTATTAACAGCTACCTTCAAAAATCTCCAGTCTTCCCCAATTCTACGAATTGGAATATTTCCTTCCAAAGCTTGACATGAAATTGTTTCCACAGGTAGCCGTAAGTATGCTGATATTTCTTTGAGGGTAAGAACATCCGGTAATATAATTCCCGTAGTTTATTACTAATTTATATTATCTCAATTTTACACTAGCAAAGTACTCTCTATTTTTCTTCGGCATTAACTAAAAAGCCTATTTTGAATTAATGTATAATTGAAAATGCAAGCAGGCTCGACCCTTGAACATAAAATCCACCTCATGAACTACCGTAACATTATTACAATAGAGCCAGACAAACGAGGCGGTAAGCCTTGTATCCGGAGGATGCGAATTACAGTCTATGATGTTTTAGGTTGGCTAGCAACTGGAATGTCTCATGCTGAAATTATTGATGATTTCCCTGAGTTAACAGAAGAGGATATTCGAGCTTGCTTAGAATACGCTGCCGATAGAGAACACCGTTTAGTAGCTATGGTGAGTCAAGCGTGAAGTTATTATTCGACCAAAACTTGAGTAGAAAGTTAGTTACTCTACTTGCGGATATATTCCCTAATTCCAGCCACGTTCAATTCCATAAACTGGCTGAGAAAAGCGATAGCGAAGTATGGGAATTTGCGAAAACACATGATTTTTGCATTGTCACTCAAGATGCTGATTTTGCAGAAAAAAGCCGTTTATATGGTTCACCTCCTAAAGTAATATGGCTGCGCTGTGGAAATGCACCAACAAGCGAAGTGGAAACATTACTTCGTTTAGGAGTCGATATCATTGAGGAATTTTTAAGCAGTTCAAATCTACATTGTTTAGAACTTTATTAAAACCCTAAAATCGGAATAATTTTTATCAAAACAGCATATTTAATACTTTAAAAATTCCTGCACTCAACCCCGCACTAAGAGGAACAGTCACAACCCAAGCAGTCGCAATACCTCGAAGTGTAGAAAACTTAATCGACTTCAAATCTTGCACTAACCCAATTCCAACCACACCCCCGACAAGTGCATGGGAAGTCGAGACAGGTAAACCAAAACGTGAAGCTAATAAAATCGTCGTTGCTGTCGCAAGTTCGGCACAAAACCCGCTACTCGGTTGTAAAGTAATGATATTTTCACCGATAGTCATTATTACTTTTTTACCTAAAATAGCCAACCCGGTAACAATACCCGCAGCACCGATAACTAGTATCCACAAAGGTGTTTCCATCCCACCCACGGGTACAGCATTATTTTGGATAGTATAGATAATGACAGAAAGCGGCGCGATCGCATTCCCCACATCATTTGAACCATGTGCAAAAGCAACAAAGCAAGCACTCAATAACTGGTAACGTGCAAATAGTTTTTCTATAGGAGAGTAGGGATTTGGTAGGGGCGGGGTCTCCCCGCCCGTTATAGAAGGATTTGGTAGGGGCGGAGTCTCCCCGCCCGTTATAGAAGGATTCGGTAGGGGCGGGGTCTCCCCACCCGTTATAGAAGGATTTGGTAAGGGCGGGGTCTCCCCGCCCGTTATAGAATGGTATGTAGAAGAGGTGAAATTTTGCCTTTCCCCTTCTTTGATTTCTTGCCAGCTATAAGCAGTTAACCCAAATACGGCAAATCCACCTGTTAACAGTGAAATATCATGTGCAGGAATATTGATACCGATTTTTTCTACCAAGAATTCCGCAATCGGATGGGTTAAAGTTGGTAGAACAATTACACCAAAAGTCCCAATCAAAGCTGCACTTAACCAAGGAATCCATTCGTTTAATTGTTGGATTTGATTGGGTTGCTGTAAAATCCACCTTTGAATTTGACTATAAAATAAAGCTGCAATTACACCGCTAATAAGGGGTGTAACTATCCAACCAATGGTAATTGTACCAATCGATGACCATGCGATTGCATTCACTCCCAAAGCCACCCAACTAAATCCAGCGATCGCTCCCACCACTGCATGAGAAGATGATACTGGTAAACCCTTGGCAGTCGCAATTTGCAACCACAATCCGCAAGATATTAGTACGGAAATCATTCCGGTAATTAATAATTGGGGCGAATTTGCAAATAACGCTGGATTAACGATATTTGTGGCTAATGTCTCCGTAACTTGATGCCCAAATAAAACTGCACCTGTAAATTCTAATACTCCAGCAATAATCAAAGCTTGTTTTAATGTTACTGCCTTAGAACCAACCGAAGTTCCCATTGCGTTAGCAACATCATTTGCACCAAGGTTAAAAGCAAGGTAGAAAGCAAGAAGAATGACAAAAGTAATTAGCATATTAGTCCATGTAGAGACGCGTACCGCTAAGGCGGAACCCGCAGGGTAATATCGCATCTTTGACTATATTTTAGGTAAATAACAGATTATGGTTTTAAATTAAACGCAAAATTATAAATAAAATATAAAGACGCGATGTATCGCGTCTCTACATTACATTTATTATTCTTCAGCCTCTGGATAAATGAGAATTTTATAGGTATCTGGAGTGGGTTTGGTTGCTTGTTCGACAGCTTGGGTGAGGTTTTGTAAGGGAATGCGATCGCTTATCAATTCTTTCACATTAATCCGTCGATTAAACACAATATCAGCCGCTAAACTTTGCACCTTAAACGATGAACTATAACTTCCCATCAAGTCAATTTCTCGACGATACAAAATGTTGGGATTAATGGGAATTTCCAATTCATCAGGAAATTCAGCGAAAAAGAGAATTTTTCCACCTTTACGAGTACAATCCAAAGCTTGGAAAAAAGCCTTTTCGCTAGGGACCGCAAGTAAAGTCGTATCCACACCCATCCCGTTGGTCATCTCGTGAATTTTGCTTCGTAAATCGGCATCTCTTGCATCAAAAGCAGCTTCCGCACCCACTTTTAAAGCTTTCTCCATGCGAGAAGGTATCAAATCGGTAGTTATGGCCTTCGCACCAAAATACTTCACCAACATGACAAACATTAACCCAATCGGACCCGCACCAGTAATTAAAACTGTTTGTCCGGGTTGAATATTTGCCTTTTTCACCGCTTTGAGGCAGCAGTTAGTCGGTTCAACAAAACTCGCCTCCTCGAAGCTAATATCGTCCGGTATGGGTATCAAACCGCCATTTTTGACGATATGCCCCGGAACCTTCACATACTCGGCAAAGCCCCCGCCACTAGGGGCAAAACCCGCCGTTGTGACGATATTTTTATAGGTATCGCACATTGAATAATTTTCATTCAAGCAATAATCGCACCGCATACAGGGGATGTGGTGCATTACCGCAACCCGCTGTCCGATTTGCCACTTTTTCACCTCACTACCGACTCGGGCGATAACACCTGCTGTTTCGTGTCCAAAAATCCGGGGTGGTTCGTAGAGAGGATAGAGAATTTTTTTGATATCCGACTGACACAACCCTACTACCCGCACCTGAACCAGTACTTCATCGGCTTGGAGCGATGGTACGGGGATTTCTTCGTAGGATAGATTATTGACGCCTCGAAATACTTGTGCTTTCACGTTGATTTTACCCTGTTCAACGTTTATATATGTAGCATTTTGTGGGGTGTTTGGGGTATCTTTTTGGGGATGTGGAGAAAGTAAAATTAATTATGCTCGCTCCTAAATCAATTTTTAATTAGGTTATTTTGGAGATTATATCTCTAAATATTGGTTTGCAGATTCATTCATAGTAATATGAATATTTCCTTAGTAATTCAATTACATTATCAGCTATTAC
>JANNFJ010000296.1:0-4919 GCA_031379725.1 Calothrix sp. OTE_75_metabat_31 | reverse complement strand
CCCCGGAAGCGGGGAGGGGATTAAGGGGAGCCAGCGCGGTCTTGGGGGTTTCCCCCATGAGCGACTGGCGTGTGGGGTAAAATTCTATGCAGCTTTACATAGAATTGGTATTAAGATATAAGCATTTTATTCCTTTTTCCCTAAAACCCCGATCAGCATTATGGTCAACAAGTTTGGATACTAGCTAGAAATTTGGATGCTAGATGCAGAAACAAAGCTCGAATCTGGGCCTTTTAGTACAGTAACCTTTGTTGTACCATCTTTACTGGCAAAATTGACTCCGGATATGCCACTAGCTTCATCAGAAATTTTCTCAAAAGTGTCTTCTGTAGAAATTGAAATCGGTTCTAGATTTCCGGAGGAAATATTTGAAAATTGATTTAAGCTAGAATTCCTGATTACTGATACTGACCCAAAGTCAGAGCCTGCCAATTGTTTAGCAAGACTCAATCCACCTTTTACTTCAGTATCTTTTTGGGCTGCTACTTCAAAAAAACTCAAATCTGATATCTTTAACTTAGTCATGTTGCACCTCATTGTCCAAAAATATTTAAATTGAAAAAAGTGATATGACACAGAATAACTAGACTCTAATTCCAATCGAAAGAAATCGAATTAGAGCTAGATACAGTAGCATATTCTCCGGAAGTAGAACTGCTAACACTAAAAGATTGGGCAGTATCTTTTGCTGTTTTTGCAGATGCGCTGGCTTGCGCCTCAGCGAAACTTAAACCTGATCCATTTTTTGTATAGGTTTTAGTTTCAATGCTTGCACTCTGACCAACAGCAACTGCAGCCGCACCAGCTGTAGCCGAACCAGGTTTGGTTGTGGCAAAGGTGTCAGTGGCTGCAGAAGGACTCTTACCCCCCCCAAAAATATTGCTCCTGGCAACTTGCTCTAGATAGCTTAGATCCTTAATAATGAAGCGGTTACTCACAATTACCTCGATACAATTGCATGATAGAGATTTTTACGACATTATTCTCAATTGTTTAAAGCCGCATTTTTGTCCCTTGAACAATAAAACAGGTAAACCACAATGCAATCCTTGAGGAAACATCTGATAACTGTTTGCATTCAATTAAGGTGAAAGTGCAAACTGTTCTTAGTTAGCTGTTAATCAGCACAAGAAACAGAAATAGAACCAGATTGTGAAGAAATGCTGGAGTTACTCTGGGATGAAACTTTAACTGAAATGCTTTGACTAATGCCACTTTTAGCATCACCAGATACCTTAGCAACACTTTTTAATTCACTAATTATCTTGCCATCGGGCGAGACTATTCGTTTGACTACAACTTCTTCGTGATCCATAACTTTAGCACCTACGTATTATTGAATCAATCAGAAGAAGATGAAACAGAATAAGCAATAGCTACAGCATTACCATCAGATGAGGCCGCATCAGCCTTCACAGAACTGCTAGCATAAGAACTATTACCGTTAGTACCAGCTATATTTTTAGCAACAGCAGAGGCGTAGGTTGAAGTTCCAGTAGCACTTGCCAAGAACTTAGAAATTGCTAAAGCTTTTCCACTACCTTTTAAATCCGTTGCAATGACTTCATTCACAGACTCTAAATAACCGATATCCAAAATCAACATGGCTCTTCTATGTCTTTCAATTGACTTTTGAGTTTATGAATCAAGGGTACTTCTAAGACAGAAAAAAGCTGAAAGTTTCGATTAAATCATAAAACTTTCAGCTTTTTTCGTGAATGCATTCACCAAAAAGTGTCGATACTTAATATCCGTTATGGACTATCAAGTAGCTTATTTCTTTCTAGCACCGTTAGTAGCAGCACTTAAGCTACCACTCGATTCAGATAATTTGCCTTCAACTACTACGTTGGAAACATCAGTAGTTACGACTGTATTTGAACCTAACGCAGTGTTGTCAAAATTTGTGGTAGCAGCATTACCGCTAACGTTGGTAGCACTTCTAATGATAGAGTCTACTTCATTTCTAACGTTAGTCCGAGAATTAGAATTAAAGGCTTGGCTAACTGAGGACTTTAGATCAACGTTCTTTGTGCTACCACCAACTACATTAGCTTCAGCGTTTTGCAAGTAGTTCAAATCTGAAATAATCATTGGGTTTCTCCTGGGAATTGATAACTGTTTTCTGGAAATACTTAAGACAAACAATTTATTATTTGTTTGTTTCATGGGCAACTTTTGTATCGCTGCTCATATCTCTAATATAGCTGATTCATTTTCAAAGTCAACCCTTTTTTTTAGTTTTTTTGACTTTTTTTTGACTTAATATTTTATTGATTTTTATATTAAAATAACCACAACAAAACTAGGCAATAATTCAGGATTTTACTGCCTAGAAACGTTGTGATAAAGCTATTTTTTATAAACTTTTAAAGCTTATTTACTCGAAAAAAAAGGCTCAAGGAGATAAATAAGTTTCCTTTGTAATCAATGAGTTTAAATGTTTTAAAAAAGTGTTTTCTCAAAACATTATGTTTTCCGACATTAGTTAGATTATGCAATAGCGGTCGGATCAGCAAAAAATGAAGTAAAATTGTCAGATGTAAGTCTTGTTTTTATACATTTCCTATTTAACCAAACCATATTAGTAGATTATCCGTAATGAAATTTTTCCATTTATTACGTAACTGCGATTAGTTTAAAAATAGGCTTAAGCCTGTTTCAGTACTTCTGACTGTAGTTGCGAATTGCCATCCGAGTTTAACTGAGTAACAATTAGCAACGTCTCAATTTGTTGCTTTAACCAATCAGAAAACAATTCGGAAATTATTTTTTGGCGTAACTCTTCATCTAACTGGGGTTGAATGATTTCTTCTACCCAAATCAAATACACTCCCTTAGAAGTGGAAATCGGTTTAAGAATTTGTGGAGATGAAGCCGCAAAGACAGCCGCTGCAACTTCTGGACGAAAATCTTTACGGTGTTGAAGTCCTTGATATCCATAAGCACGACGAACTTCTGGTTCTTGGATATATTGACGAGCAATTTCTGTCCAAGTGATTTCATCTTCTTCCAACGCATAAAAAAGCTCCAAAGCCAAGTCGGTATCATCAAAGACAACTTCATAGGTAACAGCACCGATGTAGTTTAATTGGTTTTGATAAAAGAACTTTTCAACATAGGGAGAAAATAGATGATTTGCCAGCTTTTTTGAAAGAACATTGTTATGAACCAACTCTTCAAACTCATCCAAAGATAAATGATGTTTTTTGAGCCAATTCCAGGTATCTTTAGCTTTGACAAGTTTTTGTTCTAACCGGAGTTTGTCACCTTCAATTTGCAGTTCCTCTGACTCAACTTGAATACCAGCTTCCTGCGCTGCTTCGACAATCACTTTTTTAGTAGCGATCGCCTCCACAATACTAGGGATTTGCTGGGAGAGTTTGATTTGGTGAATAATATCTAAATCTGTAATATTCAGATGTTGGGACATAATGCAACCCTCGGACACAAGACTTATTTGTAAAAATTAATACTAACGACCAATGACTAATGGTCTAAATTATCTTTCTGCAGTTTTTTAAACGGATCTAAAATGTAGTCAATTACACGCCGCTGACGAATAATGACTTCAGCATTTGCTGTCTGTCCAGCACTTAGTTGAACTCGTTTCTCACCATTTTGGACATACTGCTTGTCCAAAGCAATTTGCAACTCAAAGTTTTCAATGTTTCCTTGGGGTGTTTGGGTTGCCTTAGAGTCGGGAGAAATCCAAGTCACTTTGCCTTGGCTGATGCCATATTCCTGGAATGGATAAGCATCAAACTTAACTTTGACAGGCATTCCCACTTTCAAAAAGCCGCTATCTTGAATCGGCATACTAGCTTTGAGTACGAAGCCTGTATTTTGGGGCGCAATAGTCGCAATTCGTTGACTGGGCTGTAACACTGCTCCGGCTTTATTAACTGGTAACTCAAAAATCACTCCATCAATAGGCGATCGCACTACTCTTTGTCGCATCTGAAGTTTCAAGGATTCGATTTGAGTTAATGCTTGAGCGATTTGAGATTTGGCTGCACCAATTTGTGCATCTAAGTCTTTGAGTTGCTGCTGATTTTTGAGAATTGCCAGTTTTCCCTGTTGCTGCAAGCTTTGGAAACTGTTTTGCTCTTCTTGAAGTCGGAGTTTTGCGGTCTTTATATCAGACTCTAACTGATTGATTGTAGCTTGATAGCGATTTTGTTCTTCTTGGAGTCGGAGTTTTGCGGTCTTTATGTCGGACACCGCTTTTTCGTAGAGACGTTTGCTTTCCTGCTCATCTTTTTTGAGTTGGTCAACTTGGTTTGCGGAAACTGCCCCATCTTTTACTAGTTGACTAAAGCGTTGGACTTGTCTGGAATCTATACTCAAACGACCTTGAATCGACTTCTCATCTGTTTGAGTAGTGCTGATTTGCTGTTGTGCTTGACTTACCAATGCCTGTTTTTCTAATTTTTGGAGATTATAAGTACTTTGTTTAGCATCGAAGTTTTGCTTGACCTGGTTGACCTGAGACATTTTCTCCAAAGCTTGGGAACGGTTTTGTTGTTCCTGTACTCCAAGGGTCAACTGGAGTTGTTTTTTGAGTATATCTAGTTGTACTTGTTGATTTTGCAATCCAGACAGTTTTTGTTGTGCCTGTTGCATTTCCGTTTGTAGGATATCGGATTCGATTTCCATTAATACCTGTCCAGTTCTAACGGTATCACCTTCTTTGACCCTAACAATTTTGACACTTCCACCTGTTTGAGAGTCTAATTTTAGCGTTGCGCCTTTGGGTTCTATACGTCCTCTGGCGCTTCCTGTTTCATCTATTTTTGAGATAGTTGCCCAAGGTAAAGCAATCACGGCAAAACCAACTAATACGTATAGTACGCCCCGCGTCCATAACCTTGGTAAGGCATCCAGAAGTTCTTCTGTGCCATAGTGCAAGTGTGAAG
>JANNFJ010000270.1:0-8271 GCA_031379725.1 Calothrix sp. OTE_75_metabat_31 | reverse complement strand
AACGCGCCCTAATATGTTCGGGTATTCCGACACCACTATCTGCGATTTTAATGACAATTTCGTTATTGTGATTAATTGCCGTACTTATACGTATGTAAAATGTTTTTTCATATATCTCGTGCGTGTTTTTACTATCGCGTTCTTCTAATGCATCAATCGCATTATTCAAAATATTCATAAATACCTGATTCATTTGACCGGCGTAACATTCAACAATCGGTAAATTACCATATTCTTTAATCACAGAAATCGCAGGACGGTTGGGTTGGGTCTTAAGACGATGTTCGAGAATTACTAAGGTACTATCGATACCTTCGTGAAGATGAACATTTTTATACTCGGCTTCGTCCATGCGCGAGAAATTACGCAGGGAAAGAACAATTTCTTTAATGCGGTCTGCACCTGTTGTCATCGAGGATAGTAATTTCGGTAAATCTGTCATCAAAAAGTCTAAATCGATAGTTTTGATTTCATCTTTTATTACAGGTACGGGTTGGGGATAATGTTGCTCATAGAGGTGGATGAGTTTAAATAAATCTTTGATATATTGTTCGGCTGGTTCGAGGTTGCTGTAAATAAAGCTAACGGGGTTATTGATTTCGTGCGCGACACCTGCTACAAGTTGACCCAGTGACGACATTTTCTCACTTTGGATAAGTTGGATTTGGGTACGTTGGAGTTCTTTGAGGGCTTGTTCTAAATGTTGAGCTTTTTGTTGAAGTTCTTCTTTGCTTAGTTCGAGGTCTGCCTCGGCGGTTTTTCGTTGCGTAATGTCAAAAGAATAACCGAGAATTTCTAAAGGATTTCCATCTTCATCTTGAGTAATTTTGACTCGATCGTGAATCCAACGATAATTACCGTCTTTATGTAAAAACCGATACTCATAAGTACATTGTCCTCGTTCAAATAACAGACTTAATGTCGAAAGCACAATTGGTAAATCTTCGGGGTGAATTTTGCTAATCCAGAAACGGGGATTTTCCAAAAATTCTTCGGGTTTATAACCTAACACTGCTGGGCTATTTTGACTAATAAAAGTCAGACGAGATTTTTCCGAAGCTTTGCAGCAGTAAATTACTCCAGGACTTTCGGAAATTAGGTATCCCAAACGAGCTTGGGCAATTTTCTGTATTTCTTCCGCTTTACTATGCCCTTCGAGCGTTTTTACCGTTTGCTGTTCGTTAATATCTCTGGCAGTCACAACCAACTGGGAAATTTCCTTTTTCTCATTCCGTAAAGGTGCTACAGTCAGCGACCACCAAGTTTCGCAACCACCGTACTGAAACTGTTGCTCAAACGAAATAGTTTCACCCAAACGCACGCACTCAGAGTACTTCTGTTGGAAAAGTTGAGCAACTTCTCTTGAAAAAGCCTCACCGATAGTTTTACCCAACAGCCAATCAGTGGAGACTACACTCATTCTTATAAATGCAGGATTAAAGGCGACAAAACGGAACTCGGCACCATTATCCAAAACATCCAAAATAAAAATGCCGCACTCCACAACATCCCAAACGTTGCGAAAAAAATCGTCATTATCGACTTTTGTCCGTAATAATGGTTTGTCGCAAACTGGTTGTGATGTTTGTCCGTTAATTTCCTGCATAGTAATATTTGCGGTCGCTTTGAGCGTGCCGTAGGTATATCGCTTTTAGCGTGCCGTAGGTATATCGCTTGTACCGTAGGTATATCGCCCTTGGCGACTGTGGAGAAGTATCGCAGCGCACGTAATTGCACTTTAGCGCTAAAACCTTGATTTCTCCTACTAAACCTAGTATTCCCGCGAAATCGAGATTGGTATCATAGGTCGATTGTCATCCGGGTTAATTGACTCAAGAAACTGTTACACCGTAACATCCTTGTCTACATCTGCCATTTTATATAGCCACAAAAAAAATTAACTACTTCATTCGATTGATGTCGCCTCTATCTGAAAAACTGAAGATGGATATAGCGACACAATTTACAATCCCCTACAAAATCCCTCGACATCTCATCTATGAGATACAAGTAGTGTTGCAAAAAGATAATATTACACATCTTGACGTAAGCAAAAATTTTATGAGCGAACAACCCATCAACGAGCAAACTAAAGACCAAAGTTTGGAAGCAAATCGCCAAGAACCAGGTGAATTCCTGACAACGAATAAGGGTGTAAAGGTTAGCAATACTAACGACTCGTTGAAAGCAGGTTCAAGAGGACCGACTTTACTCGAAGATTTCCACTTCCACGAGAAAAACGCCCACTTTAACCGCGAACGCATTCCAGAGCGCGTTGTTCACGCTCGTGGTGTCGCAGCACATGGTTATTTTCAACCCTACGAATCGCTAAAAGAATACTCAAAAGCTAAATTCCTCCAAGATCCAGCGGTCAAAACCCCTGTATTTGCACGCTTCTCTACTGTCGGTGGCTCTCGTGGTTCGGCGGATGCAGTGCGGGATGTACGCGGATTTGCTGTTAAATTTTACACAGAAGATGGAAACTACGACTTGGTAGGAAATAATATCCCTGTATTCTTCATCCAAGACGCAATCAAGTTTCCCGATTTGATTCATGCTGTCAAACCCGAACCTCACAACGAGATGCCCCAAGCATCGACTGCACACGACAACTTTTGGGATTTTGTCTCGTTGATGCCCGAATCGATGCACATGATTATGTGGTTGTTAAGCGATCGCACTATTCCCCGCAGTTACCGAATGATGCAGGGTTTCGGTGTCCATACCTATCGCTTTGTCAACGAAGAAGGTAAAGCACGTTTTGTTAAGTTCCATTGGAAACCCTTACAAGGTATCCATTCGATGGTGTTTGACGAAATCCAAACATTGGGAGGAAAAGATCCCGATTTCCATCGCCGCGACTTATTAGAAGCGATTGAAGCAGGCGATTTTCCAGAGTACGAACTTGGTGTACAGATAGTTGAGGAAGAGGACGAGTTCAAATTTGATTTTGATATCCTTGACTCAACCAAAATCATTCCCGAAGAGTTAGTACCAATCAAGCCAATCGGTAAAATGGTACTCAACCGCAACCCCGATAACTTCTTTGCCGAAGTTGAACAAGTCGCATTCCAACCCGCAAACGTAGTACCTGGAATCGACTTCTCCGACGACCCCCTACTCCAAGGTCGTGTATTTGCCTACGGTGACACCCAAATGCACCGCTTGGGAACAGCAAACTTTAACGATTTGCCCATTAACAAACCTGTATGTCCGGTTAGCAACAACCAACAAGACGGTTTCGCACAAACCAACATCAAAACATCGAAGGTTAATTACTTCCCCAACTCCCTCGGTGGCGGTTGTCCGATGGCAAGTCCCGAAGGGTTTGCTCACTACCAAGAACGGATGCAAGGACACAAAATCCGCGAACGCAGCGAAAGCTTCCAAGACCATTTCTCCCAAGCGACACTATTTTTGAATAGCTTATCGAAGGTTGAGAAAGAGCATCTAGTCAAAGCTGCTCACTTCGAGTTAGGCAAAGTCATGCACAAAGAAGTCAAAGAACGGGTACTTGGCTTATTTAACCATATTGACCACGGGTTTGCTAAACTCGTTGCCGCCGGATTGGGACTTCCCGCACCGGAAAAAGAAGTAATTCCCAATCACGGTAAAACTTCCCCAGCTTTGAGCATGGAAAATCAGCCCAAAGATTCGATTAAAACCCGTAAAATTGCGATTTTAGCTGCTGACGGTTTTAACGGTGCCGAATTAATGGGAATCAAAGAAGCCCTCACAGCCAAAGGTGCTATACCGATGATTGTGTCGAAGTTTGGCGGCCAAATCAAGAGCGCTGACGGTAAGGAAGTCGAAGTCGAAAGAACCCTTCTTACCAGTGCTTCGGTAATGTTCGATGCAGTTTACATTCCTGGTGGAGCAAAAAGTGTCGCCGCATTGAAAAAAGATGAGGACGCACTGCATTTTGTTAAGGAAGCATTCAAACATTGTAAAGCGATCGCAGCCACTAGCGAAGGTATGGAACTGCTAAAAGAAGCCAACATCAAAGGCGTAGAATTGCCCGAAAATGGCAAAAAAATGACATCCGATAAAGGTGTTGTAGTTAGCCGAGATGCTGCGGATATCAAGCAAGTAGCCAGCGAATTTGTGAATGCGATCGCGCAGCACCGTTTTTGGATGCGCGAACAACAAGAAGAACTTCGTTCGACATTAGTTGTCGGTTAAATTTTGGCTAAAGTTGATTAGATAAATCATCGTAGGATAGGTGTCTCGCCTATCCTACAATGATTTATTTAATGACAGGCACAATGTTTATCATCTTACCCGCATTAATAAAAACATGGGCAATTCCGTACAATCTTGATGAGTTGGTATATCTAATCTTTGAAAAAACCGAAATCCCTGAAAGTAGCACAATAAATAATTTAACTAAAAGCCAAAAAATAGTCTTGCAAGCAATAGTTGACAATACAAAGACCGGACAAGAATCGATTTATCAACATGATTTAAAATTTATGGGTATTCGCTGTATATCTTTGATTGCAATATAAAAGCCTTCATTAATAATTAAGAGTTGCGTCGGTAAAATAGATAATATTAATTAATCGGCGCAACCAATAACAAATGTACTTACGATATAGTTAAGCGATTTATCTATTTATAAGCTAGGCGCGAGCTTGGTCATATATATAGTAGTATATATTCGGTAGTGCATCTCCCGATAAAAATGACTATATTTCCTTATGACAGCTTCGCCAAGGACTATTTCAAAGAATTATTATCACCACTAGGGTCAGTAGAAACAAGTAAAGATGTGGCTGGAGAAATACGCGAAATTGATGTTTACTTTGCGCCCAATGCTAACCCTCAAATTGATAAAACAACCTTGGGTTTACTAGGAAGATTTGCTGAAACAAAAGTATTGATTGAGCCTTACCGTAATGCAGTAACAAAATCTGAAGTTCGAAGTTGTACGACTAAGTTGTTTGATACTTGTGCCCGCTTTGAACGTGAGGCAAAACGTAATAATACGAGGATAGATGAAGATTCTTTACCTCGGCTATGGATTCTCTCACCCACAGCTAGTAAAGATTTTTTAGAAGGGTTTGGAGGTGAATTAGATGAAGCTAAATGGGGAAGTGGTATTTATTTCTTTGACGAATCTTGGCGCGGGGCTGTAGTTGTAATTCATCAATTACCAGTAACCCTAGATACGCTTTGGTTAAGATTATTAGGTAAGGGAAGAGTACAGCAACGGGCAATTGAGGAAGTGCAGTCGTTGGATATTAACAATCCTTTACGCAGTAAAGCCATAGATTTATTGGCAAACTTGAAAACTACTTTAGAATTAAATCAGAGTTTAGACGTAGAAGATAGGGAGTTAGTTATGCAGTTATCGCCGATTTATGAACAACGTTTGGCAGAGGCTACACAGCAGGGAGAAATAAATGAACGTCGCACGATTATTGAAAACTTACTTCGAGTTCGGTTTGGTACTGTAGAACCACAACTAGCAGCAATTATTGAACCTTTATTAGCATTACCACCATCCGAATTTAGTTCTACACTGGTAGAATTATCAAATTTATCTAAGGAAGATTTATTAACCAGGTTTATTCAGTAGAAGACACCTCTATACAATTTAATGGATCAATCTAAACCGTACCAATACGGTGTGATTGTGAACCAGACCACCCTTAACGGGTAAACGTCACCTGAGTGATGATACCTTGAAATTCGCGCTTTTTCAGGCTCTATCGTTATGTATTATTTAAACCGTGCTTCGGTAATGTTTGACGCAATTTACATTCCTGGTGGAGCTAAAAATGTTGCGTTTCTGGATACGTGAACAACAAGAAATGCTTCGCTCAACGTTAACCGTTGGCTAAATCTTGACTAAATTCGGTTATATAAATCATCGTAGGATATGCATCTCGCCCGTCCTACGATAATTTATTTAAGACAGGCGGGACACCTATTCTACGGGTTCCTATTTTATTTGTAATCAAACTACTCCAAAATAAATTTTAAATGGTTGTGCCAAAATACCTAATATTTGATTTAATTGAGTAATAAAATACTCAGTCAAATCAATTTTCACGATATCTCCTTCCAGCATCATAAATTTCCAGTTAGTACCTGTTGAAACCGCACCATAGATAATTTGTTCAAATCCTTTTGTTGCATTAAATATTTGTGCAGCCACCATCTGGGCGGCACATTGCCCTAAACCAATGCGGATATCATTATCTTTAGCTTCAACCAAAGTTAATACAGGAGCAGTAACCAATGATTGATTACTTGACGCACTCAAAATAAAATCGCAAGCACCTGTTAAACTTTTGGAATCGTCAACATTAAATGTATTGCCAGAAAAATAACCTATTTTATTCGGAAATAATCGCCGTATTTCTAAAAGTATAGGAGTAATAATCAACTCCGAACGAGCTTTTTCGGTACTAATACTTGCTGCTAAATCCAAAGTTTCTTCTAAGGTTTCCTTGAGTCGTGCAGAAGGTTCAATAGGTGCTATTTTGCCAAATAAATGAGGAATATCTTCGACAGTTAATTTCAATAAATTAACTGCTTGGTCAATGGTTTTGAAATCACTATACGACATAAATTTATTTACTCACAAAAAAATATATTTATTTAAATTCCTTTAATATAAAACCCGTAGGGGCACGATACCATCCATTAGTGTCAACTTAACGTGAAACCCTTGTTAAAACGTATAGATCCAGAAGAACCCCACCCTATAGAGCGTAGCGCTTCTTGCAGGGTACCCTCCCCGCCTGCGGGGAGGGGATTAAGGGGTGGGGTAAAATGACTGTGGGGTAAGCGTTTGAGCGTAAGTTGACACCAATGGATACCATCGTGCCCTGATACTGCCAGACAACCGAAGAAAATCGTGATTCGACATAAATCCGTAGGGGCACGATACCATCGTGCCCTTATACTGCCAGACAACCGAAACATAGTTATCCTACGGGCTAAGAACTCCCTACTTTCTCCTACGCTGGATAAATTCGCAATCTCCGATTTGGCTCATCACCAAAGCTATTCGACTTCAAGCGATAATGCTCCACCAATTCGTGTTGCATTTTACGCACTTGTGGCGAACGAGGCAGTAATTCTACGGGTTGACCCTTGGGAATCACAATTTGCTCAACCGCGAGCCGTGCTTCTTCCAAAGCATCCATTTCATCATCACTACCGACATGCATTAAAAGTTGCAATTCGCGCTCGTCGCTGAATTCCGGGTCATCCATATTCAACATCCGCCGCAACCCGCGAGTAATTTGGGGAATGGTGCTGGATTTAATCATGTGCAAAGGCAAATGGCGCGACTTTGCCAATTGCCTCAACTTCGCGTGATTTTTAACATGCGATCGCAACGCCAAAATAGTATCAGCATTATCGATATCTTTTGTCAAGACCACAGGCAAATTCAATACCTTAATCACCTGTTCGAGTTGATGGCGACTAACACCATAGGGGTAAATGTGCAATGGCAAATCTTCGCCATTTGGTCCAGGTACGCGCACGTTCGTATTTTCAAAGTCGATATCCACATCGCCTTGATAATTCCACGCTTCTTGATCGAGTAAACGGTCAAATTCGCTTTTAACCACCCCATTCGGCTCATTGGGCACAGCCTGTAACGGAGTCATTCGCCCGGATGTCCGCCAGCTATTTGATTGACGGGCAGGTGCAAAGGGTTCGTCGGTGGTAGCATGTCCGTTGCCGTTACCATTGACACTACCACCAGCACCGCGTCCGTTAATAGCAGTCAATTGACGAGTAATCGCCACCTTACCACTGTCATCCACAGTGCGCGTCTGAGGAGCCGGTTGACGACCTCGCAGCAAACTATCAACGGTATCGGCTACACTTTCGTGAACAACCCAGCGCTGGCGTTCGTGCATTTCCACCGCAATCTCAAATGTCGGCAAGGCTTTGCGTTCCAAAACGGTTTTTTGGCTACCGCGTCGTCTTGCTTCATCGTCTCCCAACGTCACAGCTTGAATGCCGCCCACTAGATCCGATAGGGTGGGGTTTTTAATCAGGTTCTCAATTTGGTTACCGTGTGCTGTACCGACTAACTGCACGCCTCGTTCCGCAATGGTACGCGCCGCCACAGCTTCGAGTTCGGTTCCGATTTCATCAATAACGATAACTTCAGGCATGTGGTTTTCCACTGCTTCAATCATCACTTGATGCTGTTCGCTGGGGTGGGCAACTTGCATCCGTCGCGCTTTGCCAATTGCAGGGTGTGGAACATCGCCATCACCGGCAATTTCGTTGGAGGAG
>JANNFJ010000244.1:0-1784 GCA_031379725.1 Calothrix sp. OTE_75_metabat_31 | reverse complement strand
TGTCTGTTAAGTCGATCGCTTCGACAGCAATGATTATGATTAACTTACCAATTGCGTTGGTAGGAGGTGTAATCGCTGTTGCTTTAACTGGTGGGGTAATTTCGGTTGCGTCTTTAGTTGGGTTTGTTTCCTTGTTTGGGGTAGCAACTCGCAACGGTTTGTTATTGGTGGATAATTATAACAGTAAATATGCCGAAGGAATGCCATTAAAGGACGTTATTGTCAAAGGGTCAATGGAACGACTAAATGCAATTTTGATGACAGCTTTAACTTCCGCATTAGGTTTAGCCCCGATGGTCATTCAAGGTGGACCAGGGCAGGAACTTTTACAACCGTTATCTGTAGTTGTATTTGGTGGTTTGTTTACTTCTACTGCAATAACTTTGGTGGTTTTACCTGCGTTGTATGCGAAGTTTGGTAAGTTTTTGTTTCCGAAGAAAGTCGAGGAAGTTAAAGAGGGGCAATTTTTCGTGCATATGTAGGGAAATTATTTTAGGAATGGTATACAGCACTTTTTATCTAAGTACAGTATGGAAGAACCCCTCCCCGAAGCGCAGGGTGGGGTTCTTCCAATACTGTTGGGTTAAGAAAATTCGAGAAACCCAAAACCTCCCACAGACGCGATATATAGTCCCTAAGCCACGCCGTACCCCGTATACTCTCTTGCATAAACAGGCTGCAAACCTAAAACAATATCTTCCTTCGGGATTCCTATTGCGACCAGTTCATCAGCGATCAATTTATCACTCTGGTTGCGTTGAATCCAAATTTTCCCATCTTTAATATCTAAATGCATGATGCAATTGTAAATACGGCGATGTTTATCCCACCCCAAATCGACTATTTGATAATGGTCGCGTTCGATATCAAAAATTGTTTGTAGCTCAAGTTCGCCATGTATCGGCTTTCCTTTGCTATATTCGGTCAAGAGTTCTTGAATGCACTGGCGGTAAAATATTAATTTATCCATCTGAATATCACCTCATCTACAGGGTCGTACACTATTAATTTAACTTCGTACTGGTGTATCGATGCTTTTGCTAAATCGCGTTGAAAAAATGACTCATAAGCCGTAATTGGTACAGCTAGATATAAAATTCGTTCTTTTTGACTGGCTTCTAAAACTAAGCGGTAATTTAAAAATTGACCCAATGCCAGATGAAAATCAAATAAGGCTGAGTCACTTAAAAAGCTTTTAATTTCGACTGCTATTTTTTCTCCTGCTCTTTCAGCCCCCAATAGCCGCTCTGCACCTAAATCAATTCTAACTTCATCCTCTTCGCCATACTCAATTCTCAATGGGTCATGTGTAATTGCCCACTGTTCTTTTTGGAGAGCCTTTTTAACTGCTTCATGAAATCGGTCTTTGGCTGACATTTATTCTCACTCAGATGATTTTAAAACGTTCATTTTAAATTAATTCGTGGCTTAATATAGAATTTTAGCTCAATTCCATACCTCTGCCAGAAATTTCATCCCAATTTCATCTTGATCTGAGAAAGTAGATAAAGTACCCAATATTTAAATTTACTAGCTGTACTAAGAGTACGAATATACTTAAATTCTTTTAAAATGCTTGATTCTATAGTTAAATGGTCTATTGCTCAACGTTGGCTAGTGGTCATTGCTTCTATAATTATCAGCCTGTGGGGCTTTCGCGTTCTCACCGAAATGCCACTAGACGTATTCCCTAACTTTGCCCCACCGCAAGTTGAAATTATGACCGAAGCCGAAGGACTTGCACCGGAGGAAGTCGAGTCCTTGGTTACTCGTCCGATCGAAAG